>CANPNN010000042.1 GCA_947575475.1 uncultured Pseudoflavonifractor sp. | reverse complement strand
GGACACCGGCCCCTACTATTGAAGAAAGGAGGCGACAGCCTTGCCGAGAGGAAAAGAGGCCAAAACCCTGATGACCGAAGGCCCCATCGCCCCCATTCTGCTGAAATTCGCCCTTCCCCTTTTCCTGGGAAATCTGTTCCAGCAGCTCTATAACACGGTGGATTCCCTGGTGGTGGGGAACGTCTGCGGAGACGCGGCCCTGGCCGCCGTCAGCTCCTCGGGGAGCCTGTGCCATCTGTTCATCGGCTTTTTTCAGGGGGTGTTCATGGGGGCCAGCGTCATCATCTCCCAGCGCTGGGGCGCCCGGGACCGGGAGGGGGCCGACAGGGCTCTCCACACCACCGTCCTCTTCTCCCTCTTTGCCGGGGTCCTGCTCACCGTGCTGGGGGTCCTCTTTACCCCCGCTATCCTGAGGTGGATGGGCACCCCGGAGAACGTCATGCCCAATTCCGTGGAATACTTTCGAGTCTGGTGCGGCGGACTTTTGGGGCTTGTGCTCTACAACACCGCCACCGGTATCTTCCAAGCCCTGGGGGACAGCCGCCGTCCCCTTTACTACTTAATGCTCTCCGCCGGGGTCAACGTGGCGCTGGACCTCCTCTTTGTGGCGGGATTCCAGATGGGGGTGGCGGGAGCCGCCTTAGCCACCGTCATCGGACAGGCCCTCAGCGCGGCGCTGGCCTTCGGCTATCTGATGAGTGGGCGGTTTGTCCTCCGTTTCCGCCCCGGTCAAATGCGCCTGGACCGGGAAATGCTCTCCCAGGTCTTCCGCCTGGGCCTCCCCGGCGGGGTGCAGAACAGCGTCATCAACATCGCCAACGTGGTGGTCCAGGCCAACATCAACGCCTTTGGGGACCAGGCCATGGCGGGCTGCGGCTCCTACTTTAAGCTGGAGGGCTTCGCCTTCCTCCCCATCACCTGTCTCACCATGGCCATCACCACCTTTGTGGGCCAGAATATCGGGGCCAAACAGCCGGAGCGGGTAAAGGCGGGCGCCCGGCTGGGTGTCGCCATAACGGTGGGCTTTGCCGAGCTGTTAGGGCTGGTCTTTTTCCTGGGCGCCCCCTTCTTTGTCGGCCTTTTCAGTCCCACCCCCGACGTGGTGGCCTTCGGCGTCCGGCAGGCCCGGACAGAGTCCCTCTTTTACTGCTTCCTGGCCTTCTCCCACGCCTCCGCCGCCGTCCTCCGGGGGGCGGGAAAGACCGTGACCCCCATGGTGGTGCTGCTGTCGGTGTGGTGCCTGTTCCGGATCGGCTACATCACCGTGATGGTGGCCCTATTCCAAAACATCGTGGTGGTCTTTACCGCCTACCCTGTCACCTGGTCCATCAGTTCGGTCCTGTTCGCCCTGGCCCTCCGCCGGGGCAAGTGGCTGGAGCCTGCCCCCATTTTTTAAATTTGGGGCTTGACAAATTCAGTTAGCAGAGGTAAACTCTGTATGACAAAGGGGTTAGCTTGCTCTAACCCTTGATTTTGCCCCATCTGTTAGCGACAGCTAACTCTTGGAGCCACAGGAGGGAGGCCGGAAGGATGCCCCTATGGATGGCAAAACCGGGAGAGACCGTCACCATCCGCAAGATCACAGGCAAGGATGAGGTGCGCCAGCATCTGGCCGAGCTGGGCTTTGTGGTGGACGGGGTGGTCACGGTGGTCAGCGAGCTGGCCGGGAACCTGATCCTGCAGGTGAAGGACAGCCGGGTGGCCCTGGACAAGACCATGGCAAACCGTATTATGATCTGAGAGGAGAGGAAAGGCATGAAAACACTGAAGGACGCCAGAGTGGGCGAGACCGTCACCGTGTCCAGGCTTCACGGCGAGGGGGCCGTCAAGCGCCGCATTATGGACATGGGGATCACCCGGGGCACCGAGATCTTTATCCGCAAGGTAGCCCCCCTGGGGGACCCCATGGAGCTGAACGTGCGGGGCTACGAGCTGTCCGTGCGCAGGGCCGACGCGGAAATGATCGAGCTGGCGTAAAGACGAAAAATTTTTGCACGTTGGTTAGCAAATGCTAATTGGAAGGAGAGGATCCCATGGAGATCAAAATTGCCCTTGCGGGCAATCCCAACTGTGGTAAAACCACCCTGTTCAACGCCCTGACAGGCTCCAACCAGTACGTGGGCAACTGGCCCGGCGTGACGGTGGAGAAAAAGGAGGGCAAGCTGAAGGGGCAGAAGGATGTGACCATCCAGGACCTGCCCGGTATCTACTCCCTGTCCCCCTACACTCTGGAGGAGGTCGTGGCCCGGAGTTATCTGGTGGGAGAGAAGCCTGACGCCATCCTGAACATTGTGGACGGCACCAACATCGAGCGGAACCTGTACCTGACCACCCAGCTTATCGAGCTGGGGCTTCCCGTTGTGGTGGCCGTCAACATGATGGACCTGGTGCGGAAAAACGGGGACCAGATCGACCTTCAAAAGCTGGGCGGCGCTCTGGGCTGCACGGTGGTCAGCATGTCCGCCCTGAAAAACGAGGGCGGCATGGAAGCCGCCCAGACAGCGGTCAAGCTGGCCCAGCAGAAGAAGGCCGGGGAGCTTCCCCATGTGTTCACCGGCAGCGTGGAGCACGCCCTGGCCCACATCGAGGAATCCATCGAGGGCAAGGTGGACCCCCGGTATCTCCGCTGGTACGCCATCAAGGTCTTTGAGCGGGACGAGAAGGTCATGGAGGAGCTGAAGCTGGACCCCGGCCTGCAGTCCCATCTGGAGCAGCACATCGCCGACTGCGAGGCTGAGCTGGACGACGACGCCGAGAGCATCATCACCAATCAGCGGTATTCCTACATCAGCGGTGTGGTGGACCGGAGCGTGAAGAAAAAGGCCGCCAAGCACAGCCTCTCCACCTCCGACAAGATCGACCGGATCGTCACCAACCGTATCCTGGCCCTGCCCATCTTTGTGGCGGTCATGTTCCTGGTGTACGCCATCTCCATGGGCGGTTCTGACTTCGCCTTGGGGACCGGGGCCACAGACTGGGCCAACGACGGCCTGTTCGGCGACGGCTGGTTCCTCTCCGGCGGCGACGGCTATGAGGATGACGCCGGGGACTTTGAGAACGCCGGAACCATCATTGAGGCTTACGAAAACGGCGAAACCGTGGTATACTTCTATGATGACGACAGTGGCGAGACCGAGGAAGTGGAGGTAGACGACGCGGTCTACGCCCAAGCCCAGGTCACCCTGGCCCAATTCGGTGAGGAGGGTCCCGATCCCAACGATTACGGCCGCTGGCAGGACAGTATTCCCGTGATGGTGGGGTCCTGGCTGGAGAGCATTGAGTGTGCAGACTGGCTCAGCGGCCTTATTGTGGACGGGATCATTGCCGGCGTGGGCGCTGTGCTGGGCTTCGTACCCCAGATGCTGGTGCTGTTCCTCCTGCTGTCCATCCTGGAGGATGTGGGTTACATGGCCCGGATCGCCTTTATCATGGACCGCATTTTCCGGAAGTTCGGCCTGTCCGGCAAGAGCTTTATCCCCATGCTGGTGGGGACCGGCTGCGGAGTTCCCGGCGTTATGGCCTCCCGCACCATTGAGAACGAGCGGGACAGGCGTATGACCATCATGACCACCTGCTTTATCCCCTGCGGAGCCAAAATGCCCATCATTGCCATGTTTGCCGGGGCCCTCTTCGGCGGCTCCACCCTGGTGGCTACCTCCGCCTATTTCATCGGTGTGGCGGCCATCATTGTATCAGGCATCATGCTGAAAAAGACAAAGGCCTTCGCCGGGGACCCGGCCCCCTTCGTCATGGAGCTGCCCCAGTATCATGTGCCCAGTGTGGGCAACGTGCTCCGGGCCACCTGGGAGCGCGGCTGGTCCTTTATCAAACGGGCGGGCACTGTGATCCTGGCTTCCTCCATCATTCTCTGGTTCCTCCAGGGCTTTGGCTTTGAAAATGGGGCCTTCGGCCTGGTGGAGAACTCCGATGCCTCCATTCTGGCGGTCATCGGCGGGGTGGCAGCCTTTATCTTTGCTCCTCTGGGGTTCGGCAACTGGCAGTCCACCGTGGCTACCGTTACCGGCCTTATCGCCAAGGAGAACGTGGTCTCCACCTTCCACGTCCTCTTCCCCGGCAGCAACTTTGCCGCCCAGGTGGCGATGGCCTTCACCGGCCTCAGCGCTTACTCTTTCATGATCTTCAATCTTCTCTGCGCTCCCTGCTTCGCCGCCATGGGCGCCATCAAGCGGGAGATGAACAACGCCAGGTGGACCTGGGCCGCCATCGGCTATATGTGCGGCCTTGCCTATGTGGTGAGCCTCATGGTCTATCAGCTGGGAGGGTTTATAGCTGGAGAGGTCTCCTTCGGCCTGAGGACCATCGCCGCTCTTGTCTGCCTTGCGGGTATGATCTACCTGCTGGTGCGGAAGAATAAGTACGAGGAGAACAGTCTGACCGTCCGCTCCGTCACCGCTGCGGCGGCCAAGTAAGGAGGTCCTTCCATGCCTAATCTGCCGACTATTTTAGTGGGCCTTGCTGTGTTTGCTGTCTTTGCGGCCATCATCATCCGGGGGATCCGCAACCGAAAAAACGGCAAAGGCGGCTGCTCCTGCGGCTGTGACCAATGTCCGGGCCAGGGACTGTGCCACCCGGAAAAGAAATAAAAGACACCGCCGGCCCTGCTGGGCCGGCGGTGCTTTTTGTTTTTCCTCACTCCCGAAGCATTCGGTCCAGTTTGCTCCGCTTCAGGGCGGCGATGACGGCCAGCACAAGAGGCGGCGCGGCAATAAGGGCCACAGCGGCGTTGAAAACGGAGGCGGGGATCTTCTCGATCACCAGGAGCCAGGCCCCGGGCGCGGGGAGGCCCTGCTTCAAAAGGCCGGTGTAGAAGAAGGTCTTGGCAAAGTAGAGAATGTAGTAGGCCACGCAGCCCACCGCCGTGCCCGCCAGGGCCCTTCCGTAGGTCAGTCTGTCCTCCTTCAGGCTCCCACTCACCACAAGGCCGGTGGCCAGACCCATGGCCCCCTTGGTGAGGAAGGTGATCCAGCAGTCGCTGACGAACCGGGGATCGGTGAGGTCGTAGAGGAGCGAACCGACGCCGGCGGCCAGGCCGCCCAAGGGGCCCATGATGAGACCGCTGAGGCAGCAAAAAATGTTGGCCAGAGTGAAGGAGGTCTGGCTGCCGATGGAGAGGGGCAGAACGATACGGGCATAGTTGCCGGCAAAGACCAGGGCGGCCATCATGCCCAGCAGGGCCAGTCTGCGGGTGGAAAAACGGTTTGTATTCACGGGGCATCCATCCTTTCTTGAAAGCATTCCCAGTATAAGACAAAACTGACCCTTAGAAAAGAGCCAGTTTTGATAAAAATTAAGAGGCCAGATTTTGGGGCGACCGTGAAAAAAAGAAGTCGCTGAATCTACCGCAGGGCCCAGTTTAACATCATCAGCAATCCGAACCCGGGGATCCCCAGGATCCCCAAGATAAGAGCGTTAAACAGGTTGACGCCCAGCCCGGCCCCCAGGAATTGTCCCACGGGGGCAAAAATGGTTAAAAAGCAAAGTCCCAGACCCGTCCGCCCCGCCAGGCGTACCAGGCTTCCCAGGGGCCGCCGCAGCATCGTCAGGGCCATCATTACCCCCAGACTGCCCAAAAGCCACGGGAGCGCGGCTGTCCACGCCCCGCTCATTCAGGCCACCGGCAGGACTCGGGGCCCTGCCGACTCCAAGACCTGGGAAACGGGGGGATCTGACTCCAAGGCCTTTCGGCGGCGGAGCAGATAGGAATAGCGGGCCTGCAGGGATTGTATCTCATAGATATAGGATTCCACCAGTTCCCCGTCCGAGGCGGCGTTAAACCCGGCATAGGCCTGGGCGATCAGGGCCCGGGTCTCCAAAAGCTGTTTTTCCAATTCCTTTGCCTCGGGGGATGGGCCGCTTTTGCGGCTCCAAAGCGTTCCTTTTCCCATGGGTGGCCACCGTCCTTTCACTCCATTGTATGGAAAGTGTGGACAAATATGCCGGAGATTATACACCGGCGGCGGTCACTGCCCAAGGGCGGACAGGTCCTGAAGAAAACGGTCCCAGGCCTGGGGCTGCTCCACAAAATATTTGGGGCAGAGCTTTCCTGTCACGTCATAGTGGCGGATCACAGCCTCTGGGGCCAAGTCATAAAATTCTTGCAGCCAGCTGACCAGCTGAAGGAGGGAGGCGTAGCTCTCGGGGGTGAACTTCCCCGTCTCATCCGGGTGACAGACCTCGATGGAGAGGGTGTCCTTGTTGCGCTGGCTGGAGCAGTACGCGATCTCCCCAATGGGAACGCAGAGGATCACCTCCCCGTTTAGCCCCACGAGGAAATTGCTGCTGGCATATGTTTCATGGCTGCGGGACAGACCCTCGAAGTAGCTCCAATTCTGTCCGGCTGAGGTGCCGGGGTTGCCCACATAGTGGACTACGATCCCGTTTACCGCCTCCATGGACGTGCCGGGGCGGGACCACTCGTTTACCGGAAGAAGCCGCTCTTCGATCCAGGAGGGCAGGGATTCGGGGATGGGAACGGGGGCGGGCCGGGAACGGGAGCGAACCAAAAATAAAGCCAGCAGGGCCAGGGCAAAGAGACCCGCAGACGCTTTCAAAGGCGCCTTGGGAAGTTCGCCCCGGCCCTGCCGGACAGACCTTTTGTTCGCCATATTTCTCCCTCCTTTTCCTGTTTTTATCATAGCACAGGCGGGTGGGAGCAGGTCTTACTTTTTTGTGAATTTTATGCTCCTTTGTATTTTTTTCGGGTGGCGATCCCGCCCCGGATATGCCGCTGGGCCTTGTTTTCCTCCAAAACCGCCTTGGCCTGGAGGTAAAGGGCCCGGTTAAAGGCGGGCAGCCGCTCGCTTAGGTCCTTATGTACGGTGGATTTGCTCACTCCAAAGCGGTCCGCCGCGGCGCGGACGGTGGCCCGGTTCTCTATGATGTACTGGGCGAGCCGCACGGCCCGCTCTTCCATGTTTCCTTTCACGCGCAACACTCCCCAACGTGTTCGTTCTGGAAAAGATATATGTGCCTGGCAAGGCAAATATGAGTTATCCCTGCGCGATCAATCCCAAGAATACCGCCCCCGCCGCCCGGGCGAAATCCCGGGCGCCGGCCAGCGCCTCTTGAAGGGTGTTGCCGTGGGTGCCCACCTCTACCAGCAGGGAGCCGGGGCGGAGGGCTTGGTTATAGGCCGACTTCCGCAGGGCCAAGGGCCGGGCCAAGGTGGGGTAGAGGGTATCCAAGTTTTTTTGGAGCTTGGCCGCCAAGGCCAGGTTGTCCCGCCAGCCGGGGTGGTCGGCGCCTCCGGCGTCGGTGCCCACCACCACCATGACTTGGGCGGTTTTGACCCGGTCCACAGTGGTCACCGCCTTATAGACCGTGCCGTCGCTGCCCACCAAGGCGTCCCGGTGGACGTCCAGTACGATCTGGATGGTGGGGTACTGCTTCAGATATTCCTCCACCGCCGCCCCGGAGCGGCTGTAGGCGCCGTTGTAGGCGGGGTAGTCATAGACCCCCCGGTCATGGATCACGCTCAGGCCCATCTCGGTAAATACCGCCTCCATCTCGTCCCCCACCCGAAGCATATTATAGGGCTCTTCCAAGGTGCGGGTATTGTTGTCGCTGGGGGCATATACGTCCACGTCGTCGGGGGTATAGGCCTCGGTGGTGTGGGTGTGGACAATGAGGATCTGGGGGCCTTCCGAGGCGGGGGACAGGGAGAAGGGCAGGTCCTGATAGAGGGCGGAGGCAAGGTCCACCTCCCGGTCGGTACGGTTATATAAGTAGAGCCCCGCCCCGGTGGCGTAGCCCTCGGAGGACACGGGGGTCAGGGTCCGCTCCACGATGTTTTCCGGGGCGGCGGTGGCGGGGGGCTGGCCGGTCTCGTCGTCATGGTCGGGGGCGGGCTGGGCGTTGGGCAGAGGGTCCGGGGAGGTGGTGGGTTGGGGCTCCGGGGCCTGTTCCTCCCAGTTCCCCGGATTCCGCTCCAACAGGAGGGATTGGGACACCGCCAGCCGCTGCCAGAAGGAGAGGGGGCTGTCCACCTGCCCCAACTCGGTGCGCAGGGCGGCGGTGACGAATGTTTCACTGCCCTCCAGTTCCCCGGCCCAGCCCCCGGCGGCGCCCACCACCAGCCACAGGGTCACGGCGGCCAGACAGACCGCCGTCCCCCGGCGAAAGACCCGGCCCCAGTGGATGTTCCCCATCGCTTGTCCCTCCTCTGTGTCCTTTGCGTTTGGAACAATATATGCAAAGAGTGGGAGGGGATATGACAAAAGAGACCACCGGAGAAGTTTTCTCCGGTGGCCTCCTTTTCCCAGTCTGCCAATGAACGATATCCTCGATTTGTCGCCGCCGCATGGCTGCAGATGCAGGACGGCCACATTACCAGAAGCACCCTGGCAAAGCTCGAATTGGGATGGTTACTCCACCAGCATTTCCAGCCCCTCCAAGTCAAGCTGGGGCTGGAGGGCGAGGCTGACGGCGTAGCCGATGACCTTGCCGAGGTCGGCCACCCGCTGGTCGATATCCCGGGGGGTCACCATCAGGGAGGCTCCGGGCGCTCCCGCCAAGGCCGCCGGGTCCGCTTCCTTTCCCGTCCCCTCCAGAATGTCCGCCGCCAAGGTGGCCCCGTCTACCACGGTGGGTACTCCCACGGCGATGACGGGCACCCCTAAGCTGGCCTGATCCAGCGCGAAGCGGTGGTTGCCTACGCCGGAGCCGGGGGCGATGCCGGTGTCGCAGACTTGAACGGTGGCGCACAGCCGCTCCACCCGGCGGGCCGCCAAGGCGTCGATGGCGATGACCGCCTTGGCGTCGATCTTTTCCTCCACCGCCTTTACGATCTCTCCGCTCTCCACCCCGGTGGTGCCCAGCACCCCCGCCGCCAAGGCCGCCACGGAGCGGAAGGAGCCAAAGTGCTCGGGGGACAGGGAAATGAGGTGGCGGGTCACCAAGGTCTTGTCGGCGGCCTGGGGACCGATGGCGTCGGGGGTGATGGCCCGGTTGCCCAGCCCCACCACCAGTACGTCTCCTTCGGGGGGCATCAGGGGGGCCAGAAGGGCCGCCAGCGACTTTACCGCCCGGGGAAAGGCCCCCTCCTCCCGGCGCTCCAGCCCAGTCAGATCCAAGGTGTGGTACACCCCCTCCGGCTTTCCCAAGGCCGCAGCCCCCTCGGCGCTGGTGACGCGCACGGTGGTGAGGGGGAAGCCCTCCGCTTGGGTATTCTCACAGGTCACTCCCGGCAGCTGGGAGCCGCCGCTTCGCAGCTCATGGGCCTCTAAGGCCAAGTCTGTTCTTCGTTCCAGCATAAAAATGCCCCCGTTTCAGCACAAGATATTGTGGTTTTCTCCACATCATCCTTCTATTTTGGGCAGAAAAGTCCCCGCTATGCGAAAAAATCGGAAATTGTGAAAATAATTCTTGCATTTTGGGCGGCAGTCTGCTAAAATAGATACCTGCACGGGCGTAGTGCCCGTAAAATCGTCATTCGGAGGAGGTGTTTGGTTTGCCGAACATTAAGTCTG
>CANPNN010000041.1 GCA_947575475.1 uncultured Pseudoflavonifractor sp. | reverse complement strand
ATCCGCAACATCTGCCTGCTGGGCCACGCCGGCAACGGCAAGACCTCTCTGGCGGAGAGTATGCTTTTCCTCACCGGCGGCACCGACCGCCTGGGCAAGATCCCCGACGGCAATACCGTCTGCGACTACGATCCCGAGGAGCAAAAGCGCCAGACCACCATCTCTCTGGCGGTGGCTCCGGTGGAATATAACGGCTGTAAGATCAACGTGCTGGACGCCCCCGGCGGCTTTGATTTCGCCGGCGAAGTGGCCGAGGCCCTCCAGGCCTCCGACGCCGCCATCATCGTCTGCTCGGCCAAGTCGGGCATGAGCGTGGGCGCGGAAAAGGCCTGGAAATACTGCACCGCCCGGAAGCTGCCCCGGCTTTTGTACATCTCCAAGACCGACGAGGACAACTCCGACTACAACGCCGCCTTCGCCACCCTGCGGGAGCGGTTCGGCAAGAACATCGCCCCCGTGGTGGCCCCCATCTGGGACGCGGACAAGAAGGTCATCGGCATCATCGACGTGCTGCAGAAGCGGGCCTTTGAGGTGGGACCCAAGGGGGAGCGCGTGGAGATCGACGTGCCCGAGGACAAGATCCCCGTGCTGGATGAGCTCTACGACGCCCTGAAGGAGTCGGTGGCCGAGACCAGCGAGGAGTTTATGGACAAGTACTTCTCCGGCGAGGATTTCACCTACGCTGAGATGATCCAGGGCCTGCGCCAGGGTGTAAAGGACCTCTCCCTCTTCCCTGTGGTCTGCGGCTCCGCCGCCCAGAGCCTGGGCACCCGTATGCTCCTGGACACCATCGTGGAGCTGCTGCCCAACCCCCTGGACGGCCAGCCCCTCAACGCCGAGAATGAGGAGGGGGTCTCCTCCCCCTTCGTCTCCGCCCCCGGCGCCCTGCCTGTGGCCTATGTCTTTAAGACCGTCTCCGACCAGTACGGCAAGTACTCCTATGTAAAGGTCCTCTCCGGCTCCATCAAGCCGGATATGCCCATGGTCAACGCCCGCACCGGCGAGACCGAGAAGCTGGGCCGGCTCTACGCCATGAAGGGCAAGAAGTATACCGAGGTCAAGGAGCTCCAGTGCGGCGATATCGGCGCCATCGGCAAGATGGAGAAGCTGAAGACCGGCGACACCCTGTGCGAGCCTCGGAAAGTGGTAAAGGTAGAGCCCATCCCCTTTGCCGAGCCCTGCTACTCCGTGGCCATCGCCCCCAAGACCCGGGGCCAGGAGGACAAGGTGGGCCAGGGCCTCAACCGGATGAACGAGGAAGACCCCTCCTTCAACTGGGTCAACAACGCCGAAACCCGCCAGACCGTCATCTACGCCGCCGGCGACATTCAGGTGGACGTGCTGGTGGCCCGGCTCAAGAGCCGCTTCAACGTGGACACCGAGCTCTCCACCCCCAGAGTTCCCTATCGGGAGAAGATCCGCAAAAAGGTGGAGAAGCAGGGCCGCCACAAGAAGCAGACCGGCGGCTCCGGCCAGTTCGGCGACGTGTGGATCCGCTTCGAGCCTAACCCCGACGAGGAGGAGCTGGTCTTTGCCGAGGAGGTCTTCGGCGGCAGTGTGCCCAAGAACTTCTTCCCCGCTGTGGAGAAGGGCCTGCGGGAGGCCGTCCTCCACGGTCCCCTGGCGGGCTACCCTGTGGTCAACCTGAAGGCCACCCTCTACGACGGAAGCTACCACCCGGTGGACTCCTCCGAGATCGCCTTCAAGACCGCCGCCCAGCTCAGCTACAAAGCCGCCATGCCCGAGGCCAATCCCATCCTTCTGGAGCCGGTGGGTGAGCTGAAGGTCACCATCCCCGACAGCTACATGGGCGACGTGATGGGCGACATCACCAAGCGCCGTGGCCGGGTCATGGGCATGAACCCCGACGGGGAGGGCAACCAGATCCTGGAGGCCGAGGTCCCCATGGCCGAGATGGGCACCTACGCCATCGACCTTCGGAGCATGACCCAGAGCCGGGGCTCCTTCACTTTCCACTTTGTCCGCTACGAGGAGGCCACCCCTCAGGCTCAGGAGAAGGCCATCGCAGAAGCCAAAGCAATGGAGCAGGAATGATCTATGTGATAAAAAGCCGCCCCCGCCGAGAGCCGGCGGGGGCGGTTTTTATTCCTGTTCAACTGTTCTCCAATTGGAAGATAATGTCCCCGCCTATAAGCTCCAAACAGTAAACATTCATTCCTCCATCCGGAAGCTCGCCGCTGCTATAAAACGTACATATGACTTGGGACATAAATTCTCCCGTTCCAAGACCGTCCAGCCAAAGGTCCGGCACATAGAGCGTTCCGTTCCAGTACGGTTCATCGTGCCCCTCCGTCGTCTCATCCACCCACTCTCCCGATTTGCGGAAGGTGGCCCTTACCCGCTCGTACCCCCCGGCGGGCGCCGGGTCACGGTCAGGATCCTTCTTATCCACAAAGGTCCCCCCTGTGGACCGGACGATGAGCTGAAGTTCCCTGGGCGGTCCCTGCCAAAGCTCATCCGGTATCTTATCCGTGGGCGTAAAAACATAAAACACCCCTTTTCCGGTCATGTCAAAGCTCTTTTCCTGGACCTTATCCGATAACGGGGTATCTTTAAGCTGGGGCCTCACCTCTACCCTGACTTCTCCCAGTTCAATGTCATACGACAGCTTTGTCTTCAGCATAGCAAAAATACATTCGCTCACATAGTCGGTCCAATCGATCCGCCAGCTTACCGTTCCGTCCTCCGGAATATCAGTGTAGTCAAAAGAGGCTATCCCCACGCTGTTGCTCAGCAGCGGACCGTCTTTTTTCCTGATCTCGGCAGTAACTGTGACCGAGTAGCTCACATCCTTGTGGCACCTCAGATTCCCGATCTCCACCACAGTCCATCTTCCGCCGTCCTCCACCGTAAGCTCTTCTTGCAGTGTAGGGACAGGGATCATGTCGGTATCCAGCGCGTCGTGGACCTCCACCGCCTTCACCCCGGAGGGATAGACCCTCCCAAGGATGGTCATGTCGCAGCAATAGTAAAGGTTCCCCTCTTTTTGGGTATCTGCGGCGGGAATGGTATATTCCTTCCCCGTGGCTCCGGGAATGGGGGTCTTTCCTCCTCCGCCGGCGTCCCTGCATTGATACCATTGATAAACAAAGCTGTCCGGGTCCACCAGAAGGTTATTCCAATAGCTCACCGTGAGCTTTCCCGTCTCCCCCAAGATTACTGCTGCAGGGGCTACTACGCTCACCCCGGTCACCGGGTCCCGGTCCTCCGTCTTGTCATACTCCATCGTCACCACCCGGTCCCTGCCGTCCACAGTGACTTGGGCCGGGGTATAGCTGGTAGGGGTATCCCTCCCATCGGTGACCTTCACCTTCAGAGATTCTCCAAAACTGTTCCCTCCAATCGGACTCAGGGTGATAACGGCCTTGTACGCCTGATTGGCGGTAAAGGTATCCGCCGCGCTGCTGTCCGCCTTCCAGCGGTAACTGGCCGGGCTTCCGTCCGCGTTGAACCACTCCGTCTTGGCCGTGTACCCCGCCCCCAACACGTCGGCGGCGTCCGGCGTCTCCCCAAAACGGGGCGCCAGCAGCTGGAGCCTTACCTCTGAAATGACCGTGGGCGTACTGCCGCTCCCGGAACCGCTTCCGCCGCCGGAAGAGCCTCCCCCGCCGGAGGGACCTCCCGGGGAGCCGACCGTCCCCTTGTTCTTTACCTCCACCCCCGCGTCATTGACCAGAGTGGTCACCTTTCCATTTACAGTGAGGGCGGCTCCCTTTGCGGTCTCCCCCACTTCCACCCGCGCCACCGTAGAGTTCTTTTCCACTGTCACCTTGGCGTTCCCCACCACGGACAGGGTCCTGACCGTCTGGGCCTTGACCGTCACCTGTACGTCGCAGTTCACCACCACATCCCCCAGCTCCCAGCCGTCCAGGGTAACGCCCCCCACCCCATCTTCAATATAGATCATGGGGATGGTCTCTCCCGACTCGTTCACCAGCCGGAGCCGTCCCCCCGTGGTCTTGGTGACGATCACATTCCGCACCTGACAGCCGGGCAGGATATGGAAGGAATTTTCCCCACAGCCCCGGAGAATAATATCCCCTCTCACCGTCACCTTGTCCAGATACACGTCGCCCTCCGCCACGCCGTCGGCTATGATGAGGTCGCCCTCAATGGTCATGTCCTGCAGGGTCACATTTCCGGCGTTGACAATGAGATTGCTCTTGCAGTCCTCGGAATAGGTCCCATCGGTATTTACAAAGCCAGCCATCCGGTCCAGAACGGTGATCACCTCCGCCCGGGTAACGGGGTCCCCGGGCCGTAGGTTCCCGTTCTTGTCCCCCGCCACATATCCGGCCTCTTTCATAGAGGCGATATAGCCCTCGGCCCAGCTTGCAGCGGCGCTGTCATCGGCAAAGCCGGGGGCCTTTTCGCTCTCCTCCAGCCCCAGGACCCGGGCCAGAGCAACAAATGCCTCCTGCCGGGTGACCGGGGCATTCGGATCCATCCGCCCGTCTCCGTCTCCGGTCAAAATGCCCTCGCCCGCCAAATGCAGGATGCTATCCGCGTACCACTTACCCTCCGGCAGATCGGAATAGGTGTTCTCCGCCTTGTTTCGATACCCCATGACCCGGTCCAGCACCACGGCCAGCTCCCCCCGGGTAATGGCGCCGTCCGGCCGAAAGATCCCGTTCGGATAGCCCTTCAACACCCCATATCCGCTCCACGCCTCAATGGCCTCCTGGGCGTAATGGCCCCGCGTATCAGAATAGCCCGCTGCCTCTGCCCCCGCCGGGAGAACCAATACACAGAGAATCCCCAATGCCATCACCAGGGCTGCCAAAGTCTTCTTTCTCATGTTCTTGCTTCCCTTCCATGCAGTTTTAAGACCCTTCAAAAATGATGTAACTCTAATGGAACATCCCTTTTCCCTCATTTTCTTCTCTATATGTGGATGATTTTAGCACTTCTTGTTTTTGTTTTCAAGAGGGTATTGGCAATAATCTCACCTTTCCAAATATCCCTGCGCACCGTGTGCGCCCACCGCCCGTTTTTTCCCAAAAACCCCTTGCAATGGAAGCCGTTCCGTGGTATACTGTGTGCAGTAAGTTAAGGTCAGTATGGTAGAGTGAGGTTTTCCCCTCACTCTTTTTCATGGAAAAAGAGGTGGAGCGACCGCATGGCAAAGGTGACCGACACAGTGGAGGCCCTGGCCCGGCCCGTCGTAGAGGAAAAGGGCTGCAGTCTTTGGGACGTGGAGTATGTAAAGGAAGCCGGGGTCTGGTATCTCCGGCTCTATATCGACAAGCCCGGCGGCATATCCATCGACGACTGCGAGGCCGTCTCCCGCCCCGTCTCCGACCTTCTGGACCGGGCCGATCCCATCGAGGGCAGCTACACCTTCGAGGTGTCCTCCGCCGGGGCCGACCGGGCCCTGAAAAAGCCCGAACACTTTGCAGCCTTCCTGGGCAGCGAGGTGGAGGTGCGGCTCTACCGCCCCAAGGACGGACGCAAGGACTGGGTGGGGAAGCTCGCCGCCTTTGCCGACGGAAATGTGACCATCACCGCTCCCTCCGGGGAGCTCACATTTGAGAAAAAAGACATCGCCCAGACGCGTCTCTACGTCCGGGTCTGAAAGGAGAAGAAAAGCTATGCCGAGAAAAAATCAGGCCCCCCAGTCCCATGAACTGGACGTGGCCGAGTTCTTTACCGCCATCGACCTCATCGAGAAGGAGCGGGGCATCCCCAAAAGCTATATGCTGGAAAAGATCACTCTGGCCCTGGTGTCCGCCTACAAGAAGGACCACCCCGAGGCCGGGGACAACGTGATGGTGGACGCCAACGAGGAAAAGGGCACCGTGCGCATGTACCTGAAAAAGGATGTGGTGGAGACGGTGGACAATCCCGCCACCGAGATCTCTCTGGAGGAGGCCCAGGCCAAGCTGCCCAAAGCCATGCTGGGGGATGTGATCTCCTTTGAGATCAAGACCCGGGACTTTGGCCGCATCGCCGCCGGCACCGCCCGCCAGGTCATCATCCAGGGTATGCGGGAGGCGGAGCGGGGCATGATCTTCAGCGAGTTCTCCTCCAAGGAACATGAGATCGTCACCGGCCTTGTGACCCGCGTGGACCCCCGGACCGGCGGCGCCTCCCTGCGCATCACCTCGGGCAGCGAGTTTACTGAGGCCTACCTGGCCCCCGGCGAGCAGGTGAAGGGCGAAACCTATATGGAGGGTATGCGCATCAAGGTCTATGTGGTGGAGGTCCGCAACGCCACCCGCGGTCCCCAGGTGCTCATCTCCCGGACCCATCCCGGCCTTGTGAAGCGGCTTTTTGAGCTGGAGGTGCCCGAGATCTACGACGGCACTGTGGAGGTCAAATCCATCGCCCGGGAGGCGGGCAGCCGCACCAAGCTGGCAGTCTGGTCCGCCGATCCCAATGTGGATCCCATCGGCGCCTGCGTCGGCCCCAAGGGCCAGCGGGTAAATAATATCGTAGAGGAACTCAAAGGCGAAAAAGTGGATATTATCAAGTGGTCAGAGGACCCGGCCGAGTATGTCCACGCCGCCCTGGCCCCCGCCGACGTGATCTCGGTCACCACTGTAGGAGAGAAGGACTGCCGGGTCATCGTTCCCGACGACCAGCTCTCCCTGGCCATCGGCAAGGAGGGCCAGAACGCCCGCCTCGCCGCCCGCCTCACCGGCTTCAAGATCGACATCAAGCCCGCCTCCGCCCCCGAGGACGCAGACGAGGACGAGGACCTGATCGCGGAGGAAGAGGAATAAGGAAAAATGAAAAGTGAAAAAGCTGTCCCCTGCCGCGGCCAACGTCCGCTCATTGGAAATAGCCCGGCTGCGCCGGACGCTACAACGTTTCTCTTTTCATTTTTAACTTTCCACACTCTGAAAGGAGGCGGTCCACGTGCCGAAAAAGATCCCCGTCCGCCAATGCCTTGGCTGTCGGGAGCATAAGCCCAAGCCGGAACTCATCCGGGTGGTGCGCTCTCCTGAAGGAGAGGTCTCCCTGGACTTCCGGGGAAAAAAGCCCGGCCGTGGGGCCTATGTCTGCCCCGACCCGGAGTGCCTGAAAAAGGTCCGCAAGTCCCGCGCCCTGGAACGCGCCTTCTCCGCCCCCCTCCCCGACGAGGTGTGGCAGGCGCTGGAGGAGCAGATGAAAGCGGGTGACGCCGATGGATAACGGCCTCATTGGCCTACTGGGCATCGCCCGGAAAGCGGGCAAGGCTGAAGTGGGGGAGGAGAGCGTCTCCGCCGCCGCCAAAGCCCACAAGGCCCGGGTCCTTCTCCTGGCCTCCGACGCCGGAGACCGCACCCGCCGCCACGCCGAAGCCCTGAGCGGAGAGGGCGGCTGCCCCCTCCTCCCCGTCCCCCTCGCCAAGGCCGAGCTGGGCGGGGCCGTGGGCCGCGGAAGCTGCGCCATCCTGGCCCTCACCGATATCGGGCTTGCCAACGCCGCCGTCAAAAAGCTGGAAGCCGTGGATCCGGAGATCCGCCAACGGCTGGACCACAAGGCGGAAAAGACCCTGCGCCGCCGCCGGGAGACCCGGCAGCGGGAACGGGCGGCCCAATCGGCGCGGCGTAAGCCCTGGGCCCCGCCGCCCCAAGAGAAAACACCGCAATGAAGCATGATATCGATATCAGGAAACGTTCAATCGACCGGGCTTGTTCCAATCAGAAAGGGGGAGACCCCTCTCCCCTTTTCTCATTGGTGCAGGCCCCCAGTAGGAGGTAGTTTATTTGCTTATCAAGTATACGACAAGCATGGTAGCCAAGGATTTCGGGATCAGCGCCAAAGAGGTCACAGAGATCCTGAACCGCTACTCCACCGCTCCCAAAAGCGCCGGCACAGCCCTGGATGAGCGTCAGCTCTCCCTCATCTTCGAGCATCTGACCCAGCACAACCAGGTAGAGAGCATCGAGAGCATCTTCGCCGACGTCTACCATGAACCCAAGGCCCCCGAGGCCCCCAAACCGGCGGAGGCCCCCAAGCCTGCCGCCCAGGAGAAGGCGGATGCCAAGGCCGAGCCCGCCGCCCCCAAAGCGGCGGCCCCCGCCCAGCCCCAGGCCGCCCCCCAGCCAAAGCCCCAGCAGCCCACCCTCCAGCGTCCCGCCACCCGGGTCCCCGAAAAGCGGGTGGTGGACACCCGGAAGGGCGGCGGGGTGAACCTGGACAAGTACGACGAGAAGCTGGAGCGCATCGCCTCCTCCAAGACCAAGCAGATGGACGCGGGCCGGGAGAAGTTCCGCAACCGGGGCGCCCAGCAGCGCCGGGCCAGCAGCTTCGGCGGCAACAAGCGCCGCCAGGAGGAGCAGGAGAAGATGCGTAAGCTCCAGCTGGAGATCGCCAAGAAGGCCCCCGTCACCGTGAAGATCCCCGACGAGATCGCCGTGAGCGAGCTGGCCTCCCGGATGAAGAAGACGGGCGCCGAGGTGGTCAAGACCCTGATGAAGAACGGGGTCATGGCCGCCATGAGCGACGTCATCGACTTCGACACCGCCGCCATCATCGCCGAGGAGATGGGCTGCAAGGTGGAGAAGGAGATCATCGTCACCATCGAGGAGCGGCTCATTGACGTCAGCGAGGACCGGGCCGAGGACCTGAAGCCCCGGGCCCCCGTGGTGGTGGTCATGGGCCACGTGGACCACGGCAAGACCTCCCTGCTGGACTATATCCGCAACACCCGTGTCACCGAGGGGGAGGCCGGCGGCATCACCCAGCACATCGGCGCCTATCAGGTGGAGGTGAACGGCAAGCCCATCACCTTCCTGGACACCCCCGGCCACGAGGCCTTTACCGCCATGCGGGCCCGGGGCGCCATGATCACCGACATCGCCATCCTGGTGGTGGCCGCCGACGACGGCATCATGCCCCAGACCGTGGAGTCCATCAACCACGCCAAGGCCGCCGGCGTCCCCATCATCGTGGCCATCAACAAGATGGATAAGCCCGAGGCCAACCCCGAGCGGATCAAGCAGCAGCTCACCGAGTACGAGCTGGTCCCCGAGGAATGGGGCGGCGAGACCATCATCTGCCCCATCTCCGCCAAGACCGGCATGGGCGTCGACAACCTGCTGGAGATGGTCACCCTCACCGCCGACGTGAAGGAGCTGAAGGCCAACCCCGACCGCACCGCCCACGGCGCGGTGGTGGAGGCCCGTCTGGACAAGGGCCGTGGCCCCGTGGCCACCCTCCTGGTCCAGAACGGCACCCTGAACCAGGGGGATGTGATCATCGCCGGCACCGCCGTGGGCCGTGTCCGGGCCATGACCACCGCCTCCGGCGAGAAGGTCACCCAGGCCGGCCCCTCGGTCCCCGTGGAGATCATCGGCATGGCCGAGGTCCCCTCCGCCGGCGACGACTTCCACGCCGTGGCCGACGAGCGGATGGCCCGTGAGCTGGCCGAGCAGAGAAAGGCCGACCAGAAGGCTGCCGCTGCCGCCCCCGCCGGGAAGGTCACCCTGGAGGACCTCTTCTCCCAGATCCAGCAGGGGGAGATGAAGAACCTGAACATCATCGTCAAGGCCGACGTCCAGGGCTCCGCCGAGGCGGTGAAGGCCAGCCTGG
>CANPNN010000040.1 GCA_947575475.1 uncultured Pseudoflavonifractor sp. | reverse complement strand
AGATGAACCTGAATCTGGAGCAGGTGGGCGGGTCCCTGCTGGTCATCAGCCAGTTCACCCTCTTTGCCGACTGCAAATCCCGGCGGCCCGGCTTTACAGGGGCGGCCCGGCCCGATGTGGCCATCCCCCTCTACGAGCGCTTTATGGCCCAGTGCGAGGAGCGGGGCTTCCACGTGGAGCACGGGGAGTTTGGTGCGGATATGCAGGTTTTCTCTCAGAATGACGGCCCGGTGACCATTCTGCTGGATACGGAGGTTCTGTAATGGTTTCTTTCCGGTCAATCGACAAGGAGAATTTCTATCCCCTGCTGAAAATGGATCCGGGAGACGGAGGAAAATTTGTGGCCTCCAACGCCGTTTCCCTGGCCGAGGCCTGGCTCCACTATGAAAACCACGACATCCACCCCTTTGCCGTCTATGAGGGGGATACCCTGGTGGGCTTTATGATGGTCCACGAGGACCGCGCCAAGGGGGTCCTGGACCTGTGGCGGCTGGCCATCGCCAAGGAGCATCAGGGAAAGGGCTACGGTTCCGCAGCCCTCTCCCAATTCATCACCCTGGCCCGGGAGAGCGGGAAATATATCTGCATCGCCATCGGCTACATGGAGGGCAACGACCGGGCCCGCCATATCTATGAGAAGCTGGGCTTCCGCCCCACCGGGCTGGTGGAGGACGGGGAGATCATCATGCGGCTGGACCTGTGAGCCGCTACAGGAGATTCCAAAATGGATATTAGGCACATTTATATACCCGCTGTATATACAAACTGTTATCTTCTGGCGGACGAGGACAGCGGGGCTCTGGCGGTCATTGACCCGGGGGAGGATATCTCCGATACCCTGCGGCCGCTCTGTGTGGACAACGGCTGGGACCTGCGCGCTGTCTTTCTCACCCACGGTCACTACGACCATGTGGGAGGAGCGACGGCGTTGCGGCAGGCCTTTCCCCCTGTGCCCGTGTACCTCCATCCCGAGGACGCCGGCGGGACTGATCGGCTCATGCCTACGGCGGCGCTGGGGCCCCTGACCCTCTGGCGGGAGGGGGAGGTAGTCCCCCTGGGAAATTTGAAGGTTGAGGTCCTCCACACCCCCGGTCACACCCGGGGGTCGGTGTGTCTGCGGTGCCGGGACGCCCTCTTTACCGGGGACACCCTCTTTGCCGGGTCCTGCGGACGGACCGACTTTCCCGGGGGAAGCTGGGAACAGATGGTCCGGTCCCTCCGGCGGCTGGGGGAGCTGGAGGGGGATCTCCGGGTCTTCCCCGGTCACAACGAGTTCACCACCCTGGACCGGGAGCGGCAGGGAAATCCCTACCTGCGGGAGGCGATGGTCCCATGAAGCTGTGGCTCACATCGGACAACGTGGACTGGGATACCGAGCGCTACCACTACGCCGCCGAGCAGATGATGCTTACCCTCTTTCCCGGGGAGCGGCCGGAATACCCCGGATCTCCGCCTCCTCAAAGCTTGGCCCAGGAACAAAACGCCGTCATCTTTACCCTCCACCGTGGGGCAAAGATGACCAATATGAGCGCCCTGGTCTTTCGGGAGAAGGGCTGGCACAATGGGGTGGTCCGGTTTCCCAGCGAGAAGCTGGACGAGGGGCCCGAGGCGGTCTACCACACCCTCCAGCGGGCCTTGAAGCAGGCCTTCTACAACGCCGGCGCCGCCCTGCTGGGCCACGACCTTCCCTGGGGCTCCCTCACCGGGGTACGGCCCACCAAGCTGCCCACCAGGGCCCTTTTGGCGGGGGCCACCCCCGCCCAGGCCAGAAAAGAGCTGGAAAGGACCTACTGTGTATCCCCTCTCCGGGCGGCTTTGGCGGTGGACTGCGCGGAGCACAGCGCGGCGGCGAAGCGCACGCTGAAAAATGACGAGGTCTCCCTCTATATCGGCGTTCCCTTCTGCCCCAGCCGGTGCGTGTACTGCTCCTTCGTCTCGGCGGCGGTGGAGAAGTGCCTTCCCCTGGTAGAGCCCTTCGTGGAGGGACTTTGCCGGGAGATCAAGGCCGCGGGGGGACTGCTGGGGAAGACCGGGCAGGTCATCCGCTCGGTCTATATCGGAGGGGGGACCCCCACCACCCTGTCGGCGGAGCAGTTCCACCGGGTCTTCTCCGCCATGGAGGAGCATCTGCTCCTTGATCGGTGCAGCGAGTTCACTGTGGAGGCCGGGCGGCCTGACACCATCACCCCGGAAAAGCTGGCGGCTTTTGCCCGGCACGGGGTGGACCGGGTGTCGGTGAATCCCCAATCCATGAACGATTTGGTGCTGGAGCGGATGGGGCGGCCCCATTCCGGGGAGGATATCCGCAGGGCCTATGCCGACGTGAGAAAGGCGGGGCGGTTCGCTGTCAACATGGACCTGATCGCCGGACTGCCCGGAGACTCCCCCCAGGGGTTTGCCCAGTCCCTCCGGGAGGTGATGGACCTGGAGCCGGAAAACATCACCGTCCACACCCTGGCCCTGAAAAAGGGCTCCCAGCTTATGGAAAATCCGGAAGCCCTTCCCACCGACGGGGAGGTGGAGGATATGCTCAACGCCGCCTGGGAAGCCCTGCGGCAGGAGGGCTATGTCCCCTACTACCTATACCGGCAGAAGTATATGTCCGGCTCCTTTGAGAACGTGGGATGGACCAAGCCGGGGTATGAAAGCCTTTACAATATGGTTATGATGGAGGAGCTGCACTCCATCATCGCCCTGGGGGGAGGGGGCGTGACCAAACTCTTCTGGCCCAAGACCGGGAAGATAGAACGCTTTGCCAACCCCAAATATCCCCAAGAATATTTACGGGACATAGACGTCCTTTGCCAAAAAAAGGAGGACCTTGTCCCGCTGCTGCTGGAAACGAAAGGAGACTAAGCGATGGCCTATCAGTTACAGGACATCAACGCCCGGATATGCGCGGACACCCCCGCCTTTTTGGCCCAGTGTGATGAAAATTACCACAAGCGGGTGGTGGAGGCTGCCGACAAGATCGTGGAGCGGATGGACGCTTCCCCCATCGTGCTTTTGTCCGGACCCTCCGGGTCGGGCAAGACCACCACGGCCCTGAAGATCGAGGAGGAATTGGAGCGACGGGGGATCAACACCCACACCGTCTCTCTGGACAACTACTTCAAGACCCGGGACCCGGCTACCGCTCCCCGGACCGCCGACGGGGAGTACGACCTGGAGTCCCCCCTGTGCCTGGACATGGAGCTGCTGGACGAGACCTTTACCCTTTTGAGCCAGGGGCGGGAGGTCGTCATCCCCCACTTTGAATTCTCCCGCCAGATGCGAAACGACGCCAGAGGCCGGCCCTTGAAGCTGGAGAAAAACGAGATCGCCATTTTTGAGGGGATCCACGCCTTAGGCCCCGGCATCGCGGGGCCTCATCCGGAGGCCACAAGGCTCTATATCTCCGCCCGGAGCAACGTGATGGAGGACGGGGAGGTCAAATTCAAGGGCACTTGGATGCGCTTGACGAGAAGGGCGGTCCGGGACTATAATTTCCGGGGCAACGATATCTCCTTCACCCTGGCCCAGTGGGCCAACGTGCGGCGGGGGGAGAAGCTCTACATCTCCCCCTACAAAAATACTGCCCATGTGATGGTGGATTCCTCCCTGCCCTATGAGGTATCGGTGATGAAGAACTACGCCCTGCCTCTGCTGAAGGCGGTGCCGGAGGAGAACCAAAGGCGGGCGGAGCTGCTGGACCTGATGGCCGCCTTCGACGCTTTTGAGGCCATCGACCCGGCTCTGGTCCCCAAGGCCTCCCTTCTGCGGGAATTTATCGGGGGCGGGAGCTACAAATATAAGTGAACATACTATCGTTCGTGGCATTTGGAGACCTTTCATTGAAAATAGTCCGGTGAAGCCGGGCGCCACAACGATTTTTCCCATTCCTTCCTCCCATTTTTAACAAAAAGGAGATGCGTAAGAGATGGCAGAATGCAACCACGACTGTTCCTCCTGCGGCGAGAGCTGCGGAGAGCGCACCGCGCCCCAGGACCTCCAGGCTGCGGCCAACCCCCACGCCAATGTGAAGAAGGTCATCGCCGTTATGTCGGGCAAGGGCGGCGTGGGCAAGAGCCTTGTCACCGCCTCCCTGGCCGCCGCCGTTCAGAAAAGCGGCCGTCAGGCCGCCGTGCTGGACGCGGACATCACCGGCCCTTCCATCCCCAAGGCTTTCGGAGTCCATGACCGGGCCATGGGGGACGACGACGGGATCTATCCCGCCGTCACCTCCACAGGGCTGAAGCTCATGAGCCTGAACCTGCTGGTGGAGAACGAGTCTGACCCCGTAGTATGGCGGGGAGCCCTCATTGCCGGGACGGTGAAACAGTTCTGGACCGACGTGCAGTGGGGGGATGTGGACTACATGTTTGTGGATATGCCTCCGGGGACGGGGGATGTTCCTCTCACCGTGTTCCAGTCCCTTCCCGTGGACGGCATCATCGTGGTCACCTCCCCCCAGGAGCTGGTGAGCATGATCGTGGAGAAGGCGGTAAAGATGGCCGAGATGATGGACCTTCCCATTCTGGGCCTCATTGAGAATTACAGCTACTTTAAGTGCCCCGACTGCGGCAAGGAGCACAAGATCTTTGGAGAGAGCCATCTGGAGGAGATCGCCAAGGCCCACAGCCTGAGCGTCCTGGCCCGGCTGCCCATAGACCCGGCCCTGGCCAAGGCCTGCGACGAGGGAAGGGTGGAGCAGCTGGAGCGGAATTATCTGGAGGATGTGGCCAGAGCGTTGTAAAAAAGAGAATGGCGCGTTGCAAAATAGCGCGGAGGAAAAAAGCGAAGCGGTCAACCTCTTTCTGGGTTGACCGCTTCGCTTTGCAAAGTACAATTGTTAAAAAACAAAATGATATAAAACGGGGGGATGTTTGGAATAAACTTGAAACCCGCCGAAGTTAGACAATGGGACTTCCCCCAGGAATCAATATGCCAAACAGAATGGCGCAGAAGAAAGCGCCCGGCCAGATCGTCCCCGTTTTCCGGTAAAGTACTGTGTTGGTGGCGGTTACTGCATTGCCAATAAAGATAAAGTTATACATGTAGTAGGAATGACCGATGTCATCGACCACAGCCCAGATAATATTATGATCGTTGCACCACATGTTGATAAAGAAATAGAGCGTCAACAGGCCGGTCCCCACAAGGCAGTTAACAACAATATCACGCACCATATCCTTCGTCTCATGGCCTGTGGGCTTTAAGCGGCGGCTAATGTTGCTTCCAAACTGCATACCAATAAAAAGAATGAGGAAAATAGGAATGTAGGCCAGGCTTTTGAACACGCGGGTCCAGGTAACCGCACGAATGTTCAGATAGAAACAGGTAAAGCTCATGCCAAAGGCGACCTCAAGTACATAGAGGAACGTCAATCCGATGGCGGCAGCCAGAGCCGCAAGGGCCAGTGATTTGCCAAGGTTCCGGAGATTATCTTTCCCGCTCTCTTCCCACGCCAACCCCAACTCAGCCAAAGAGGCATTTTCTTTGCGGTAAAACGTGAAGAAGAACAGAAGACACTCATAAATTCCGATGGCGATAAAGTAGAGAATGAACCGGTTTGTTGTGCTGACCGGCAGAAGCGCGCTGGGTTGACTCATGTGCAGATATTGCTCCGAAACATAGCTGATGCCAATGAAAAAGGGAAGAATCGGGATAAGACTTAAAAGGGCAGAATAGGCCCAACGCTTGCCAGTACGTCCTCGCCAAGCGGGAATGCTCCGGTTGACGGAAGACAACGCAGGAAGCTTGGAAAGTTCCAGCGCCAAGCATACCAGAACTCCCACGAAAGAAATCATACCCAGCAGAGAAATCAGGAAAAATGGAATAATGATTTGATCCTCCGGGGCAAGAGCAGTACCGGTGGGAACAAGGATCTCCATATACTTACACACCCGGTTCACTACCCACGGGTTCCATCGGGCAGCGGCGTGCTGGGAGAATATACCGTCAAAAGATTCGAATGCGCGGTAATTATTTTCCTCTACGGAACCAAATTGGGAACCAGACTCGGGATATTTTCCTTCGGTATACTCTGGACCGTACATGATTTCCATAAATTGCATATTTATCTTTTCCATGTTGTCCAACCGGTTCATCCAGTCGCCGCGGCCAATAATGGTGACCATATTCCCTTCAAAACTGTCGCCCCAAGTTTTTGCGGCACGCATTCCGGCAGAGCCTATGCCACCCGCCAGGTCCAACTGGTCTACCAGGTAAGCACTATAGCTGGCTCCTTTCGAATGGCCGGTAACAGCAACCCGGGTCCCGTCAATAAAGGAGAGGTCCTGCACAAATTGTGTAAACTCCTTTACTGTTGCGTTGTCATCGCTGAACCCACTGTCAGATAGGCCGGAATCGCCAACATCCAAAATAAACACATTATAGCCCCGCCGGATGAGTTCAACGGCCCATCCGGAAAAGCTTTGCGCATTGTCGTTGTTCCCATGGAAAATTAGCACAGCCGGGCCCGGTTGTCATCGCTGACATCATTTTGCAGAAAGGAAAGATAGCTGTACTGAAGGCCGTTTTCAGAGGGCATTAGATTGCGCCGTACGGTTACATTACCCCAGTTGTTGTAAAAGCCGCCCATAATGAACAGGCTGAGTGCAAGGAGGAGGACCCAGATCAACAGGGCAGGAAATTTTTTAGAATGAATATCGGTTTTGTTCATGGCTATTTCTCCTTTCATCTCTTAAGCACGGTGAGGCTGTTTATAGAATCTTCAATAAGAAGATATGGCCTCCTACACAAACCGACAGACGTGGTCTACCGCGATATCCGAAAAACCATAGGCCTCAGCCTTGGTCAGTTTGCCGTTGCAGATATCAAAAATCACCTGGAGCAGCTCCCGCCCCATCTCCTGATAGGTCTTTTCCCCCCGGATGATGGGGGACAGATCCACATCCATATTATCCTCCATCCTTTGATAGGTCAGCTCGTTTCCCGTCACCTTGAGTACCGGCGCGATGGCGTTCCCTGTGGGCGTTCCCCGGCCGGTGGTGAAGATCACCAACTGGCAGCCGCCCGCCACCATGCTGGTCACGGAGGATATGTCATACCCGGCGGTATCCATCACCACAGCTCCCCGGCATACGGGCCTCTCGGCCTGCTGCAGCACCTCTACAATGGGGCGGGTCCCTCCCTTTCGGATACAGCCAATACTCTTTTCATCCAGAGTGGAAAGCCCTCCCTTTTTATTGCCGGGGGTGGGCTGTCCCGCCCGGCAGTCCTGGCCGGCAGCCTTTAGATGCTCTTCATAGGCCCTGCAGATCTCAATGACCGCATTGTGAAGCCGGGGCGTGGCGGCCCGCTTGGCCACCACGTGCTCTCCGCCGATCCACTCAATGGATTCACTCATCATGCTGGTGGCTCCCAGATCCACCAGCAGATCGCTGAGCTCCCCCACGGCGGGGTTTGAAGCAATGCCGGAGGTGGCGTCGGAACCCCCGCATTCGATCCCCATCAGCAGCTCCGAAATGGGGAACAGTTCCTTCTGCTGCATCCCCGCCAGAGCCGCCATCTCCCGGGCCGCCCGGATTGCCTTTTCAATGGTTTTCAGCGTCCCGCCCTCCTCCTGTATTCCAAAGGAGACCACCGGCTTGCCCGTCATACCCTGGATCTTTTCCCGCAGCTCTTTATGCCCTACCGTCTCACAGCCAAGACCGATGATCACCACGCCATAGACGTTGGGATTGCAGGCAAATCCGGTCAGCACCTTCTGACTCATGGCTGTGTTGGCCGCCACATCGGAGCAGCCGGTATTGAACACGATGTTGACCGCTCCCCGAACCTGGCTTGCCACAATGCGGCAGGACTCTGAACCGCAGGCGCAGGAGGGGAGGATCAACACATGGTTGCGAATTCCGGGCCGGCCCTCCGTCCGGCGGTAACCCCAAAACCGGATCCCGCTGTCCGCCCCGGCGGTTTGTTGCGGGAGGATCGGATCCTCCGGCTCTGGGACAAGCTCGCTGTCATAATCCCGGGGGACGCTGACGATATTCTCATGGGAGACCCAGCCTCCTTTTTGAATGAAGGCGGTGGCGCGGCCGATCCGCTCCCCGTACTTCAGCACGTCCTCTCCCGGGGCAATGTCCCGCAGGGCGGCTTTGTGGCAGAAGGGGATCGCCTCCTCCGCCCGGAGGGTTTTTCTCTCCCCCTTCAGGTAATAGACGATCTCCTCCCCCGCGGAAATATCCTTTATGCAGGTCACTACATTGTCCCGTCCGTCCATCAGCAATGCATTGGGATCCATTTTTATAGCTCCTATTCTATAATGGCCAAGCTACCCCGTTTTCCCGGGGCTTTTTTTGTTCCTTCTTTACAATAGCACAGAATTATGATATAATCCATTTTATAATTTTTATAACATCATAAATTATCTATTATAGTTGGAGGTCTCTATGGAGCAGGACATGGAGTACATCTACCAGGTTTACCGGGATCAGAGCTTTTCCAAGGCCGCCGAAAACCTGTTCATGACACAGCCGGCATTGAGCCTGGCCATCCGGCGGGTGGAGGACCGGCTGGGGGTGGAGCTCTTTGACCGCAGCCGCCGTCCCCTGCGGCTGACCCAGGCGGGGGAGGCCTATATCGCGGCCATTGACCGTATCCGCCAGTTGGAAAAGGGGCTGGTTCAGGAAATCGAGGATCTGCGGAACCTGGAGACGGGGACCCTTCGTATTGGCGGCACTCATTTTCTCAACTCTTACGTTCTGGCCCCTCTTGCGGTGGGTTTTTCCCAGCGTTACCCCGGCATTCATCTGGAATTTGCCGAGACCAGCTCCGATAGGCTGCCCCCGCTTTTGAAAAACCACGACGTGGATCTGATCCTGAGCTGCGCCCCCGACGCGGTGGAGCAGTTTGATCACCGCCTGGCCTTTCAGGATCATATCCTTCTGGCCGTCCCCCAGACCTTCCCCCTTGCAGAGCCCGCCCTGCACGCCGCCCTCAGCGGGGAGGATATTATCGCGGCGCGCCATCTGCGCCCGGACTGCCCCAAGGCCTCCTTTTCCTGGTTTCAGGATCTGGATTTTCTTCTGCTCACCCCGGGAAATAACCTGAGAAAACGTTCCGACGAGTTTTTTTCTCGGGAGGGTTTCGTCCCCAAGATCAAAATGGAGCTGTCTCAGCTGGTAACGGCGTACCGCCTGGCCTCCTGCGGCATGGGATGCACCTTTACCAGCGATCATCTGGTTCGCACCTTCTCTTCCGGACTGCGCTTTTTCCGGCTGCAAGACCTCCATATGGATCGAACCTTTTTTGTCCTGCTCTCCAAGCAAAACTATACGCCCTTCGCCCTCCGGGCCTTTCTGCAATACGCCGAGGGCAGAAATTGGAACGGCTGGATCGAATAACCCAGGAAAACGGATGTCCTTATACGCAAAAAGGATCCGGCTGCGGAGCGCCTCCGCAGCCGGATCCTCTCTTTTCAGACGCAAAGCAAAACAGAATAAAGATCGTATCTTCTTTTCTCGCCGTTTGGGGCTCGCTCTGGATCAGGGCTCCAGATGCGTCCGCAGCTCCGCAAGCTGGTCGGCTCTGCTCCAGGGCATCTGGTG
>CANPNN010000039.1 GCA_947575475.1 uncultured Pseudoflavonifractor sp. | reverse complement strand
ATTTTGTTCGGAAGCGGACGCCCGGCACTCCGTATAGACGTCGGCGTCAGCCGGCCGGAAGGAGGCGGAGGCGTAAGCTCCCGCCACCGTCATCTCCAGTTGAAGGCCGTATACGCTCTCCTCTCCCAAACCCCGGATGGTAAGCTCCATGCTGCCTGCGCTTTTCTTCTCCCACGTGAGGCGCACCCCGGCCGCTTGCGCCGGGACCGCCAGTCCCAGCAGGAGAGACAGGGCCAGCAGAAAACTCCAAAAAGACTTTCCCCGCATCAGCCCTTCCCTCCTTCCAGCACCACCGTGGGCAGGTCCTCCCGCGCCCCGCCGGGACTGTAGATCCACTGGGTCTGGGCAGTGACCCGCTTGTTGGACGCGTCATCGGGGTCATCGGTGCGGAACAGCTCCACCTTGATCTGGGTGGGCAGCAGGTTGGTCACATCACAGTGGCTCTCCTCTCCTTGGAGCTGGGCCTCCTGCTGAACATCGGGGACAAAGAGGAAAATGCCGTCGCTGATGTCGCACACCTCTCCCACAGTGGGCACCTCGGCAAAGAGGAGGGCATAGCCCGCCACCGGACGCTCCACCACTTGGGTCTCCGTCATCTCTCCATCCACCCCCAAGGCTGTGCCTGTAAAGCGGCCTGTCACCGACAGGGTGTTGTATACCGGATCGCCCCGGTAGGAACCCACGATGACCAAGGTCCCTTGGGGGATGACCTCCTCTGTTTCCCTTCCGTTCTCGTCCAGAGAGGTATAGCGGTAGTCTTCCGCCAGCAGTCCCATGCTCCCTCCCTCCAAGAAGGCCACGTCGTCGCCGGGGTAGGTGATGAGCTTCACATTCTCCATCCGCACTGCCGCGGGGATACCGGTAATGGTCACCGTCTTGGCGTCATAGGTCCAGATGCGGGTGTCGCTGCTGTCCGCCCCCGGCATCTTAAAGTAGCCCACAAAGCTGTCCAAATCGTCCACCGCCTGATTGTGGTCCTTGTCAAAGACCCCTGTGAGGGCGGTGGTGGTCTTTCCGTCCTTGTCGGTGATGGACACGGTGTAATCCCCGCCGCCCAAGGGCAGGTTGCTGATCTTCAAGCCGGAGACTGCGGTCTCCTTCTTCAGCGTGATGACCACCGCCCCGTTTTTGGCGGTAATGTCGTACTCCGCCGGGTCCAGGGTCTTGTCATAGGCCACCCGAATCTCCCCGGCCCTGGCGGCAGAGCCTACCTTGTTGCCTAAGGTATCATAGGCCACTACCTCATAAGAATAGGTCCGGTGGTTGCCCGAGCCGATCACATCGGTATACTCCGCCTTTTTCCCTGTTCCCGCGGGGACAAAGGCCACGCTCTTGCCGTTGCGGCGCACCTCGTAGCCCTGAAGCGTCCCCTTGACGGAGGAGGCGTCGATGGAGAGGGTGATCTCATTGTCCTTTCCCGCCGCCATGACCGCCTGGGCTTTTACCGTTCCGGTGGCTCGTCCCGTTCCCGCCAAGCGGTCCCGGCGGCTCTGGTCATTGAGGTACCAGATGGCCCGGCTCTCCTGCTGATAGCCCGCCAGCGTGGCCTTGGTCTTGTCGCTCAAGGTCATGCCCCAACGGGTAAAGAATTCCGTCAGATCCCGCTTGGCCACCCCGGCGGCGGTGAGGGCCACCCGGTCGTCATAGCTCTGGGCGCCGGCGGTATAGGTCCCCGCTTTCCAGGCCTTGAAGAAGGCATTGTAGAAATCGAGGGGCTTTTCCCCGCTGTCATAGGCCAGGTGGAGCTGCCAGTACATGCCAAGCTGGATAAATACGTCGTTGGCCGCCCCGGGGTACCCTTGGGCCACCTTGGTAAAGATGCCGCTGTACTTGCCGCTCAGTTCCAGCCGGGAGGGGAAGAGGTTTGCCCCGCCGTCCCAAGTCTGGACCATGATGGAATAGATGTTATTTGTGATCTCCGCCTTGCCCAGCTTATCCATGTTGTGGCCGATCTCATGGGCGATGCCCCAGCCAAAGAGCCGGTTGGCCCCGGCCCCCTCTCCCAACAGGGCGATGGGCTGTCCCGTGACCATCCCGCCGCAGGAGGAATAGCCGATGCCGATATGGCTCCCTGCGGCGTACATGAAGGCCCCGGCAAACATGGTCATACAGCGGATATTCTGGCGGGAGAGCATATCGTTGTCTCCATATACGTTGTCGATGCCCTGGGTCCGCTTGCAGATGGCCATGATATCCTCCCAAGCCAAGACCGCGTTATAGAGCGTCTGCACCTTCTCCGCCCGGTCCCCGGAGCCCAGCGCGTTCTTCACCGCCAAGGCGGGCAGGGACAGCAGCACCACAGGGGTAGAGACCTCCGTCACGTTGCGGTAATCACTGGTGGGGCTTCCGATGGTCATGCCTGCCAGATAGGCCTCCAGCTCATCCACATAGGTCCCGATGACCTCCCGGCGGGCCGGGTCCTCCATCCTGTACCAGCCGGACAGCTCCAGCACCGGAATGTCCATGCCCCGGCGGACATGGAGCTTGATGCCATCTCCGCTGCCGCCGCTGTAGGTGACATACAGGCTGCCGCCGTTATTGCCCGCCCGGCTTCCGATCTTGGGGATGGTCAGAATATTCCGCCCGTTCTCAAGCTCGCCCAGAGAGGTCCGCCACTCTGAGGCCTCGGCGTTAAACTGGCTGGCGATCAGGGTGACGCTCTCCCCTTCGGGGATGCCCTCGGCATAGACGGTGATCTCCCGTCCTGCCCCTACGGTGACTCCCAAGGGCTGCAGGTCGCTTCCGCCCTGTCCGTACTTGGCACCGTCCGGCCCGTTGCTCCGGCTGTCCAAGCCGCTGACCAAAACGCCCTTGCTGGCCCCCTGCTCCAAAAGCTCTTGGGCCAAGGTCAGCTCGTCCGCCAAGGTGTCCAAATTCAGATAGTAATTCCGCTCATCGCTCTCCAGCCTCTGCCGCAGGGCGTCGATCTGTCCTTGGCTCACCCCGGCGGCCAGCTTGGTGCGGAGCGTGTCGGCAAACAGCGCCCCGATCTCTCCGGGCAGACTGTGGGCCGGGTCATATTCCATGAACATCAGCTCCGAGAGGCTCACGGAGGTATATGCCCTCTGCTCTACCGCTACGCTGATCTTCTTCACGTTCTCCACCGGGCCAAAGGGCAGGATGGCAAAGTTGGTGACGGCGCAGTTGCCCCGGACATTGGGCCATGTATCCACATCCCGGCCCGTACCGCCGTTGTCCACGCCTCCGTTTTTGGGGTCGGGGACGATCAGGTGTCCGGCGGAGTTCAGGTTCTCTCCCTCATACCATACCCGGACGCTGTATGCCCGCAGGTTGGTGGGGTAGGTCCCATCCAGCCGGGGCACCCAGATGGCGGCGGACAGGTCCACCGGCTCCTTGAAGGTCGTCACCACATGCTCATTGCGCCACCAGTTCTGGGCGGTCCAAGCGGTGCGGTAGTCGTTATCTATCATATTCTGGGGCGTAAAACTCCCCGTATAGTTCCCCGCGTCGGCCAGCCGGATGTCGCTGATCTGGGAGTTCTCCAAAATGCCCTGGGTGGGGATGCCCTCGGGCCGCTCATACTTCACAGCCTTGGGAGTCCCCTCATAAATGGCGGACTTAGGGCCTTTGCCCACGTCGTTGCCCGCCACCACATAGATAGAATAGGTCACATCGTTGGTCAGCCCCTCGATATTGGCGCCGGCCTTGGTCAGCCGCCCTCCGGCCTGCTTCCATTCGCTGCTTCCCTTCTCTTGGTAGTAAAGCTCATAATAGGTGGCCGACTTGCCCTCCTTCCACGACACCCCCAAAGCGGCGTCCAAGGCGGTGACATGCACCATATCCACCCGGTCGGGAACGCTGGCGGGAACAGGGACGGCGGTCACCGGGTCACAGGCCCGGCCCTCCCACCTTCCGTCGGTGGGGGTGACGGTGAACACATAGGTCTCCAGATTTTTCAGCCCCGTGACCTTCGCCCGGGTCACGTCGGTATGAAGCTCCTTCACTTCCTTCGCGTTCTGCTGGGGCCAGTAGAGGACCTTATACCCCGACACGTTGGGCAGGTCGTTCCAGCGCAGGGACACCGATTCGCTTCCCGGTTCGGCAGTCAGGCCCTTTACCATGCTGTTGGGGGCCACAGGCACCTCCGGCACGATGTCTTTCAGGAACTGGACCGACTCCACCGCGGCAAAGTTCCCATTTTCCGTCTTGGTGACGGTGATGGTCACCTTCTTCACCGGCACCTTCTTCCCCAGCGTTACTGTGATGACGCTGCTGCCCGGGGTGCGGGAGGTGGCATGGACCCCGGTGGGGGGCGTATTGTCAAAGGGCAGCAGTGTCCTGTTCCCGGCGGTATCCTCCACCGTCACAGTACCCGCTATCACCGTCCCTCCCCCTGCGGGGGAGACGATCTGGATCTCCTGGGCCTCCACCGCCTGGTCCAGGGGCACGGGAAGGACGATGTCCTCCCCCGCCTCCGAAGCCAGGGTCACGCCGGCTCCGCCCTCTGCCAGCACATTCTCAAGCTGGCCGTCGGTCACCACTGTGCCATAGCCCGCCATCTCGCTCTCCATCGCCGCCAGGTTCACCGGCAGGGTCAGCCGGGCCGTATCCCGAAGGACAGCCTCCCCTGTGGCGGAGATGAGCCGGTTCACATAGGCCAAGTCCACAATGTCAATGGCCCTGTCTCCGTTCAGGTCATAGGCAAGGATATCCTCGGGCCGGGTAGAGCCAAGAACGGCGGCCAAGGCGGAGCGGTCCTTTCCGTCCACCTTTCCGTCCCCGTTCACATCGCCTAAGGTAAAGGTGGCGTCCCCGGTGCCCACCACCACGTGCTGGGCGTAGTCGGTCATGGTCACCTTCTGGCTGTATGGCTTATAGCCCTTGCCGGAAAAGGCAAGGGTATACTCCCCTTGGGGCAGCTCCCCAAAGGAGACCTCTAAAAACCCGGGCCAAGAGCCGCCCAGCAGCTCGCCGCCGTCGGTATTCTTTGCCGATACCTCCGCCTCATAGCCCCCCACGGTGTAAACTCCTTCTTCTGCCAGGGGGACCGTTCCCAGGCTCCGCTCCCCCTGGCGCAGCTCCACCGTCAATTCCCGCTGCTGAAGCTCGTCCAGCCGCTGGGCGTAGTCGATCCGCACCGCGGCGGTAACGCTGCCCGTCGTCTGCCCTTGGGCCGCTGCCGCCGGAATGGGTACGTAGAGGGAGCCCATCATGGACGCCGCTATCAGCGCCGACAGCACCCGGGTCTTGGCTTTCTTTTGCATGATACAACTTCCTTTCCTGCTACCGCCAGATAGACTGGCGGAATATCCCAGTTTAGGGTTGACATAATTATAGCAAGTCTGGAAGGTGTTGACAACAGGTTTCGGCAAAATTTTTCTAAAAAGCACCATATGCGAGGGTGTTGAGGGCAGGGGATCACCACATAGAGAAAAAACAGACGGGCCGCTTTTGCGGCCCGTCCATCCTATTTTTTGCGCTTGAAGGGATCAGGTGACCAAGAAAAACTTGACCAAAAACAGTCCCGAAATGATGTAGGTCAAAAGGGATACCTCCCTGGCCTTTCCAGAAAAGACCTTAATGACCGTATAGGAGATCAGTCCCAGCCCAATGGCATGGCCGATGGAACCGGAGATCGGCATCCCGATGAGCATCAGAGCCACCGGCACCATCTGGTCCATATCTTCAAAGTTCACATTCTTCAGCCCCATCACCATCAGCACCCCCACGTAGATAAGGGCGGAGGAGGTGGCGGCGGCGGGAATGACGGCGGCGACGGGGGCGATAAAGATGCAGGCCAGGAACAGGACCCCGGTGGTAAGGGCGGTGAGGCCGGTACGTCCCCCCGCCTCCACTCCGGAGGCAGACTCCACAAAGGTGGTGACGGTGGAGGTCCCAGTGCAGGCCCCGGCCACAGTGCCGACGGCATCGGCCAGCAGGGCCTCCTTCATGTTGGGCATATTGCCCGCCTTATCCACCATGCCCGCCCGGGAGGCCGTTCCCACCAAGGTCCCAATGGTGTCGAACATATCGATCATGCAGAAGGTGATGACCAAGGTGACGATGGTGAACACCCCAATGTCCAAAAATCCCTCAAAATTGAATTTGAAGAAGGTAGTCTCCATCATGTCGGCGAAGGGGGGCAGGAAGGAGGCCGTCTTCAGGGTCCCAAAGGGATCCACCTTCAGCACCGCAAAGGAGCCGGCCCAGTAGAGGACCGAGGCCGCCAGCATCCCCAGCAGCACCGCGCCCTTCACGCCCTTCTTGGCCAGCAGTACGATAACGAACACTCCCGCAAGCATGGTGACCACATTGAGCACCATCGCGGGATAGCCCGAACCCATCGTGGTCTTTGCCACAGCGGGGGTCAGCGCCCCAAAGAAATCCCGCATCACGAAAAACGGCCCGCCTGTCTCGGAATAGACCCCGGCATTGGAACCAAACCCGATATTCATCAGCATCAGGCCGATGGCGGGAGCGATCCCCAGCCGGACCCCCAAGGGGATGGCCTCTACGATCTTTTCCCGAATATTGAGCAGGGAGAGAATGACAAATACGATGCCTTCCAGCAGAATGATGACCAGCGCCGCCTGGAAGGATGCTATGTAACTCATTCCAGTCAAAGCGGCGATGTTGGCCACTACGACGGCAAAAAAGCTGTTGAGTCCCATACCGGGCGCTAAGGCAAAGGGTTTGTTTGCGGCGAAGGCCATCACAAACATGGCGATGGCCGAGGCGATACAGGTGGCCATAAACACGCCGTTCCAAAGGTTTTGCCCCTCCGCACCGAAGCCGGTGAGCAGGTTTGGATTCAAGGCGATGATGTAGGCCATCGTCATGAAGGTGGTAAGGCCCGCTACGATCTCAGTCCTCACGGTGGTACCGTTCTCTTTGAGCTGGAAGAACTTTTCCATTTTTACCCCTCCCTAATTTCTTTCGGCATAAGGCTATAAGGGCAAAAACGGCAATAAAAAGACTGGCATGGAGATCTCAAAGAAATCTCCGCGTCCTGCTATTGCTCGGTAGTTGCCGGATAGGCCGTCAGTAGAAACTCGGGGACCATCTCTCCCCGATTATACCGAAAGGTATTGAATTACATCTCTAATGTATCATATCCCAGCCAAAATATCCACTGTGTACTTCCACAAGAAGCAGCGGGTTTTGGCGAAAAGAATCGTAATAATTGGTCAGATTTGCGTCTTTCTTCCCATTGTGATATAGTACAGGAAAACCTGATATTTTATACACAGACAGGAGACGCCGACATGAAGGTACATGATTTTGCCAAATGTCTGGGCCTGCCCGACAGTAAGGTCCGCTACTATGACCGCGCGGGGCTGATCCAGGGCGGACGGCAGAAGGAGAACAACTACCGGGATCTGGCTCAGGCGGACGCCTTGAGCATCTATCACGCCAACATGCTCCGCAGCTTTGGCATGGGGGTCCAGGAAGCCCTTGCAGCCCACGGCCAGGAGCTTCCCACCATCGACAGCTGGGTGGAGAACCACACCCGAGCGCTGCAGCGGCAGATCGCCTGGGAGGAAATGCGCCTTACCCGTCTGCGGGAAATGCAGGCCTACTTTTCCCTGATCCAGACCCGCCGGGGCCGGCTGGGACAAAATGCGCTGGATGACAGTTACAATGTCTGGAATTTTGGCAAGGTGGGCCCCCTCTCCCCGGCAGAGTACCGCGCCATTGCGCTCCTGGCCCAAAACATGCCCTTCTCCTATATCGCCATCCGGGTCTCCCGGGAAAGCCTTCTGGCTCCAGGAAATGCCCTGGATATCAGCATCGGCCTGGGTATTTTGGAAAAAAACCGGGCCAAGCTGGCTCTGGAACTGCCGCCGGAGATCCCCCTGACCCGGGGCGGCGCCAAGGTAAACCTGCTGATGGAGCTGCCCGATCCCTTTGCCATGACCAAGAGCGACCTCTCCCCCCTGCTGGAGGAGATGGACCGCCGGGGTCTGGTCCCGCAGGAGGATCTGATCGGGCGTATCTTTATCAGCTACACCAAAAACGGCGCCTTTGTCCATGGAGTCGCAGTGGGGTTTATCGAGGAAAAATAAGACACTTTTTTCACAAACCCTCTTGACCTGAAAGCGGCTTTCAGGTTTATCCTTTTGTCAGTGGTTTGACAGTTTGTTTGTCAAACAAAAATGACAAAGGAGAGGAATTCCATGAAAAAAAGGATCACAGCCCTGGCGCTGGCCGTTTTCATGGTCCTGGGCACGGTCGCTGCGGCGGCCGGCGCGGAGAAGAGCATCACTGTCTCCCCCATGACCCTGAGCATCAACGGTCAAACCGTCACTCCCACCAAGTCCAACGGGGCCGCCGCCGAGGTATTTGCCTACGACGGGGCCACCTACGTCCCCCTGCGCTATCTCAGCGAGCTGCTGGGTATCCAGGTGGAGTGGGACAAGGACAACCACACTACCGCCAAGCTGGTGAACATGCCCATGAAGTACACCGGCACCTCCGTCGGTATGCAGGGACCCGTCACCGTTGAGATGAGTGTCCTGGACGGCAAGATCACCGGTGTGGCCGTCACCGCCAGCAAGGAGACCGCCTATCTGGCCGACGTGGCCATGGAGCGGATCCCCGCCCAGATGGTGGAGCACCAGACCACCACGGTCGATACCGTCACCGGCGCCACCATGGCCTCCAACGCCATCATGCGGGCGGCCACCGAGGCCGCCAAGGCCGCCGGCCTTGATATGGAGGCTCTGAAAGCCAACGCCTACCACGCCCAGCCCGGCCAGGCCGAGACCTGGGATACCGATGTGCTGGTCATCGGCGGCGGCGGAGCCGGTCTGAGCGCCGCCATCTCTGCGGCACAGAACGGCGCCAAGGTCACCCTCATTGAGAAGAGCTCTTTCCTGGGCGGCAACACCTTCATGGCCGGCGGCGCTTTCAACGCTGTGGACCCTGAGGCTCAGGCCACCCGCATTCTGAGCCAGTCCGAGAAGAACACTCTGGACAGCTATCTGGCTCTGACCAAGAATGACAAGGATCTCCACTTTGACCTGTTCCCCGAGTGGGCCGCCGTCCTGGAGCAGCTTCAGAAGGACATCAAGGCTTTCTACGCTGCCAACCCGGGTAAGACTCCCGAGAAGGATATGCCCGGCTTTGACTCCATTTCCCTGCATATGTGGCACATCTATACCGGCGGACTGCGGCAGATGGCCGACGGCTCCTGGACTGCCTCCGACATCGACCTGGCCCGGACTCTGGCCGAGGGCGCTCTGGCCGCCTATGAGTGGACCGGAACCCTGGGCACTGTGAAGACCGCCTCCCGGGCAGGCGCTCCCCTGTCCACCGTTCTGGGCGCCATGTGGCAGCGGACCCACACCCATCCCACCAAGGAGACCCGGATCCTGGACCTGAAGAATGCCGCTGAGAAAGAGGGCGTGGTCATCTACACCGAGACCGCCGGCACCGAGCTCATCACCAATGGCGGCAAGGTAGTGGGCGCCAAGGCCCAGAAGGCCGACGGCACCCCCATCACCATCAACACTGCCAAGGGCGTGGTCCTGGCTTGCGGCGGCTACTGCGCCAATCCCGCCATGGTCAAGGAGTACGACGAGTACTGGGGAGACAACCTCTCTGACCGTACCCTGAGCACCAACGCGGGCACCAACACCGGCGACGGCATCAAGATGGCCATGGCCATCGGCGCTGACACCGTGGATCTGGGCGTGGCCCAGATGATGCCCTCCTCCTCCCCCCTGAAGGGCACCATGACCGACGGCATCTGGGCCGACGCTGCGGAGCAGCTGTGGATCGGCGCCGACGGCAAGCGGTTCGTGGACGAGTACGCCGAGCGCGACGTGCTGGCCAAGGCCTCCATGGAGCAGCCCGACGGCATCTTCTACATCATCTACGCCGGCAGCGCCATGCGCGAGGGCAAGGATAAGTGCCAGGGCGCCAGCTACACCGCCGGCGGCATGGGCGGCACCGTCCAGGCCATGGTGGAAGGCGGTCATATCTGGTACGGCAAGGATCTGAAGGAGCTGGCCGAGGCCACCAAGACCCCCGCCGGCGGCGCCACCTCCTCCTTCACCGAGGAGCAGCTGCGCACCGT
>CANPNN010000038.1 GCA_947575475.1 uncultured Pseudoflavonifractor sp. | reverse complement strand
GGGGGCCCCCCCCCCCCCGCCACCCCGGGGTGAACTGTAAACCCCAGTGACCGGGGGGGCGGTGTACAAAGTACAGCGCCTCCCGTATCCTTAGGGGCATATCATCTCATGCAGGGCGCGGCTTCCTATACGCGCCGCCAGTTCATGGAACGCCCTTCGTGGGGCAGGCTTTTATGAGATGAGCCCCAGCTCCTGACAGAGATAGGTCAGGTCTACCGTCCAAATCTTTCCCCGGTCCAAAACGGCCTGCAAATCTGCCCTTGCGGCTTGGTCGTCCCCCACCCAGTGATACCGGTAGGCCCGGCTGACTTGGTGGTAGTCCCGGTTCTCCGGGTCCAGTTCCATAAGCCGGGTCAGTTCTGTGATATGCCGCCGGTACCGGGCGGTGGTCCCCGCCGTTGGACATCTGGCCCGGAGGGCCATCACATTGTCCGGTTCCAGCTCCAGCGCCTTCCCCAGGTCCCGGTCCATATCCGGCTTCCGGCTCAGACCCGTCGCCAACCCCTCCGTCTGGCTCCAGCAGAAGGCCCGGAGGAGATAGAGCCCCGCCCGGTCCGGATGGGCCTGAATGGCTTGGGAGAGGGGGGCCACCGCACTCTGGTACTGCATGTTTTCCACCAGCGCTACCGCCTCCGGGGCTAAGTCCCGGACCTCCGCCGCCCGTTTCAGGGCGTAGGCTTGGTTATTGAGGGCGTCGGGCAGGGTGGGGGTGTCCACCGGAAGACGGTGGCCCTTGGTGATTTCTTGGTTCAGTTCCGCCGGGGCCATGGGGGCAGCCTGTTGGAGATCATGGACCTCTTCGGAAGCCGGGGGACACAGCAGGTCGTAGTCAAAGCCCAAGGCCTCCATAAAATCGGCCATCTGCCAACTATCCCCAATGACGGCCTGATCCCCCTCCCGGGCATAGGAGCCCATCTGTTCCTCGTCCCAAGGGAGAAAATAGGGGGCGATGACCTTTTCCTCCACCCCGAAAAGCCGGGCTGCCAGAGCGGCGTTCCCCGGCCGGTCAGGCGGAGAGCCGGCCCCAAAATAGTCGGGCAAGGAGGCAAACTGGTCCAGTTCCGTCCCATTTTCCCAGAGGAAATAGCCCCAATAGTCATCGTCGTAAATGTAGAGGACCATCACCGGCCCGGCCAAGGAGGCGGAGAGCCGCTCCGCCAAGGCCTCATAGCCGCAGCAGCCGTCGTTTAAAAGGACGGCGGGGCCTTTGTCATAGAGATGCCACCGGCACCCGCCCAGACATACTGCCAGCGACTTGTCGTCCGCCGCCCGCTGGAGAGCTATCCGGCATTTCAGTTCCTCCCCGCCGGGGAAAAGGGCCGCTTGGATAAATACGCCCATAGAGCAAACCTCCTTGTCAAAGATAGACACAGCAAAGGGACTGCGCTCCTGTGTTTGGGGGATTGAAAAAAGCATATCATTTTTTGGGGTCCATTTCAACAGGAGGCGCCTAAAAAAGGGAGCCACTCCGCAGTTTCGCGGGTGGCTCCCCTTTTGCTCTCTTCTTATTATCTCCGGTCTCCTATCCCTCGTACCGCCCGCCAGGCCCCAAAGCAGGTGGCCAGGAAATAGCCTCCGTAGATGACCAGCAGGAATAGGGCGGTGAGCAGGCTGGAGTGGACCGAATCCACATGCCCCATCACATTGATGACCTGGTTGGCCGCCTTCATCCCCACAAAGGCGTGGACCACTCCCAACAGCAGGGGCAGCAGGAAGGCCAGCGCCACCTGCCGGATCAAGGCCCCCCGGCGCATGGCTTCGGGAGCGCCCAGCTTGGAGAGAAGCTCGTAGCGCTGGGCGTTGTCCGCGGCTTGGCTCAGCTGCTGAAGGGCCAGCACCGCCGCGGCGGTGAGGAGGAACACCAGCCCCAGATAGAGCCCCATGTAGAGCACCAGGATCTTGGCCCCCATCAGGTCGTAGTAGTTGTCCAGCTTGTAGTTCATCATGATGTCCAGCCCGGCGGGGAAGTCCTCCGCCTCGTCCAGGGACATGCGGACCAGGTCGTCCACCTGGGAGACGTTCCCGGCGTAATTGATATTCACCATCTGCCGCCGGGGCCGGAGCTGGGAGAGCATGGCGTCGGGGACCACCACGATCCCGTCGGCGGCGGGACCGTTGACGATGGCGTCGGGGGTCCGCTGGGGAAGGGCGTCCTCGGTCAGAAGGGGCAGCTTCCGCACCTCCATCAGTTCGTTGTAGCGGCTCAGGCCGATGGCGGCGTAGAACCCCGCCTCCGGAAAGCCGGTGATGGCCTCCTCGTTATAGTAGACCGTCACGCTCTCCATGCTGGCAAAGCAGGTCTCCGGCTCCACCCCGATGTTCCGAAACAGCGAGCCCACGTCCGCCTCCTCATAGTTCCCCTCCCGGCCGAAGTTGAGCACCGTCAGGTCGTAGGGGGTCTGGCCCCCCACCGTGGCGGTGATGGTATCGTTGAGCCCCACCGAGCAGGCGGTGACCCCGATGGCCAGCAGAAGGAGGATGGAGATGACCGTGTTGGAGGCGCAGTTGGTGTGCACCTTTCCGCTCCACTGCCGCAGCACGAACATATTGAGGCCCTTGTAATACCCCGCATGGCCCTTGGTCATCCGGAGCAGGAACCCGGACAGGGACCGGAAGATGAGAAAGGTCCCCAAGGTCCCCAGCCCCAGCATGATAAACCAGAGAAGGTCGATGCGCAGCAGTCCCCGGCTGAGAAGGATGGCGTAGGCCGTCCCCAAGGACACGACCCCCAATAGAAACAGGGCTACCGAAAGGGCCAGGGGCCGCTGGGCCACCTCCTCGTTGGTCCGCCCCGAGCGAATGAGGTCGATGAGCCTGGCCCGGGAGACAGAGACCCCAGTGAAGGCCATCACCAGCAGGAAGATGACCCCGAAGTAAAGGGCTGTTTTTCCCGCCGCCGCCCAAGAGATGGAGAAGGTGAAGATATCCCCGGGCGTGGCCAAAAACATGGCCACCGTCAGCTTATCCAAGGCCCAAGACCCCAAAATGCCCAAGGCGATACCCGAGAGGAGGGCGGCAAGGCCGATGAACAGGGTCTCCATGACCAGCAGCCGGGCCACGCGCCCCGTGGGCATTCCCAAAAGGGCATAGGTCCCCAGCTCCCTCTTGCGCCGCTTCATCAAAAACTGGTTGGCGTAGAGGATCAGCCCCGCCAGCACCACCGCCACAAAGGCGGAGAACACCCCCACCAGCACAAAGATGGCCTCCACATTGGGGTTGTTATTCTTGGCCAGAAACTGCATCACACTCTGGCCGTCCAAAGCGCTGAACACATAGAAAAGACATACCCCGAAGGTGAGGGTGAGAAAGTAGACGGCGTAGTCCCGTATGCTCCGCCGCACATTCCGGAAAGCCAGCTTACAGGACATCACCGCTGTCACCTCCCAGTTCGCTGACCACAGACAAGATCTCCCGGAAGAACATCTTCCGGTCCGCCCCGCCCCGGTGAAGCTCCTTGTAGAGCTGCCCATCCCGCAAAAACAGGATCCGCCGGCAGTAGGAGGCGGTAAAGGCGTCGTGGGTCACCAGCAAAATGGTGGCCCCCTCCTGCCGGTTGAGCTTATCCAGCTGCCCCAGCAGCATCCCCGTGGACTTGGAATCCAGCGCCCCCGTAGGCTCATCGGCAAAGATGAGGGCGGGATTTGTCACCATAGCCCTCGCCGCCGCCACCCGCTGCTGCTGGCCGCCGGACATCTGATAGGGGAACTTGTCCAGCACGTCCTCCACCCCCAAAAGCGCCGCCGCCTCCCGGGCGCGCTTTTCCACCGAGCGGGGGTCGGTCCCCGAGATGGTGAGGGCCAGGGCGATATTTTCCAGCCCCGTCAGGGTGTCCAGCAGGTTGCAGTCCTGAAAGATGAACCCCAGCCGCTCCCGGCGGAATTTGGCAAGGGCCTTCCCCTTCAGCCGGGTCAGCTCCGCCCCGTCCACCATGATGGACCCGGCGGAGGGGGCGTCGATGGTGGAGATACAGTTCAAAAGGGTGGTTTTGCCGCTGCCCGAAGGCCCCATGACCCCCACGAACTCCCCGGGAAACACCTTCAGGTCCAGTCCCCGCAAGGCCCGGGTATGGCTTCCTCTCCCACCGTATATTTTTTCCAGTCCCTTCACATTCAAAATCGGTTCCATGATCTGCCTCCTTCTTAAAGTAAGGCCAGTATAGCAAAGAACTCTCAAGGAATCTTTTCGAGGACCTAAAGAAAATATAAACCTTTCCTGACAAAAGTTTTCTCACACGGCGCCGCCCCCCCGACGGCGATATGCCCATAGCTTTTTTCTTTTTCCTTCCTACTTTTTCCCTTTTTATGGTATACTTTTCCACCCAAACGTGTTATACTATATTGACCGTGTTCCACCTGATACGGCTTTCCGCGCTTTTCAAAGCGCTATAAGATAAGCGATTTAGGACCAAGGAGCCTCGGCGAGGGGGCGGCCCAACTACCCGGCGATACAGGGCGGGGTAGCACCGGGCGGCCCGCTGGCCTTGTTTTGTCACGCTTCTTGTCCTACATACCCACCGAACCCTGTATTGATTTAGAAGGAGTGTAAGTAACAAAACAATGGCAGAAAAATTGAAGATCATCCCCCTTGGCGGTCTCAACGAGATCGGCAAGAACATGACCGCCTACGAGTACGGCAACGATATCATTGTGGTGGACGCCGGTATGGGCTTCCCCGACAACGACATGTACGGCATCGACGTGGTCATCCCCGACTTTACCTATCTCATCAAAAACCGGGACAAGATCCGGGGCGTCTTTATCACCCACGGCCATGAGGACCACATCGGTTCCCTTCCGTACCTGCTGCGGGAGCTGAATGTGCCGGTCTACGCCACCCGGATGTCGGCGGGCCTCATCAAGCTGAAATTGGAGGAGCACCATTTGGTCAATAAGACCCGCCTCATCACCTGCGAGGCGGGAGAGACCGTGAAGGCGGGCCGGTTTGGAGTGGAATTTATCCATGTGAACCACTCCATTGCCGACGCGGTGGCCTTCGCCATCCGCACCCCCCTGGGGGTGTGCGTCCACACCGGCGACTTTAAGATCGACGCCACCCCCGTCTCCGGGGATATGATCGACCTGGCCCGGCTGGGGCAGTTGGGGAAGGAGGGGGTCCTGGCCCTGCTCAGCGACTCCACCAATGTGGAGAGCCCCGGCTACACCAAATCCGAGCGCAGCGTGGGAGCCAGTTTCGACGCCCTCTTCCGGGGCTGTGACGAGCGTATCATCATCGCCACCTTTGCCTCCAACGTGGACCGGATCCAGCAGATCATCTCTGTGGCCGCCAAATACGGCCGAAAGGTGGCCATCACCGGGCGAAGCATGGAGAACGCCATCAAGGTCTCCACCGAGCTGGGATATATGAACATCCCCTCTGGGCTCCTGGTGGATATCGCCCAGATCAAGAGCCTTCCCAAGAACAAGATCTGCGTGGTCACCACCGGCAGTCAGGGGGAGAGCATGTCCGCCATGACAAGAATGGCCTTCAATACCCACCGGCAGATCGAGATCCAGGCCGGGGACCGGGTCATCTTCTCCGCCTCGGCCATCCCGGGCAACGAGAACGCCATCGGCAGCGTCATCAACGAGCTTTACCGCAAGGGGGCCGAGGTGGTGAACGAGCGGCAGGGGGCTCTCCATGTCTCGGGCCACGCCTGCCAGGACGAGCTGAAGATCATCCACGCCCTTCTGAAGCCCCGGTTCTTCATCCCTGTCCACGGGGAGCAGCGGATGCTGAAAGTCCACGCCAAGCTGGCCCAGGAGATGGGCATGGATCCCCGGAATATCGTCATCGCCGACATCGGCAAGGTCATCGAGATAAGCCCCAACGCCGCCCGTATCAACGGCACCGTTCCCGCCGGCCGGGTCTTTGTGGACGGCTACGGCGTAGGCGACGTGGGCGCGGTGGTCCTCCGGGACCGGAAGCACCTGGCCGAGGACGGCATGATCGTGGTGGTCTGCTCGGTCTCCGCCGACGACGGCGGGCTCCTCTCCGGCCCCGATATCATCACCCGGGGCTTCATCTACGTCAAGGAGTCCGAGGGCCTGATGGAGGAATTGAAGACGGTAGCCCTGGACAGCCTGGAAAAGAGCCAGCGGGCCAACCGCTGGGACTGGAACGCCATCAAGGGGGACATCCGGGACGACCTGAGCAACTACCTGTTCAAAAAGACCACGCGGAACACCATGATTTTGCCTGTTATCATGGAGGTATAAAAAACCGCCGGGTGGAACTTCCACCCGGCGGTTTTCCTGTTTTAAAGCCGTTTTGCCAAAATCCCGTAGGCCAGGGAGAAGGCCAGGGAATAGAAGATAATGACGGAAAAGAGAGCCCAAAAGGCCTCCTGGCTCAGGGGGAGCACCACGAACAGGGCCCCGGCGGCGGTGAAAAAGGTGATCACCCCCGCCATTTGAAAGGCGGAATGGACGATTGTCCGCTCCCGCTCGTCGGTCTCCCTGATCCGGGCCTTCTTCTGGGCCGCCGGGTGAGTCAGAAGGTATTGGGTCCGGCACAGCAGGATCACCGCCCCGGCGGAGATGCCGCTGGCCGCCCCCAGATAGAAGCCCTGGGCGTGGTCGGTGAGGGAGCTGCCGGGGACCAGCAGAAAATAGCAGGCAAAGCCTATAAGCCCCACTCCCAGCAGAGCCAACGCTATTAGCCGGCGCAGCTTCAGGGTCTTTTCAAAATCCCCGGAGCAGAGGAACAGCTTCATTAACATTTACGATTCCTCCTCAAACAGAAAAATATCTTCAATGGTCAGGCCAAAGTACCGGGCGATCCTGTGGGCCAGCAAAAGGGAGGCGTTATACCGCCCGCTCTCCAGGGAGATGATGGTCTGCCGCGTCACCTCCAGGTTTTCGGCCAGCTCGGCCTGGGAGATGTGCCGCTCCTTCCGGAGCTGTGCGATCCGGTTCTCCAAGGACGTCCCTCCTTCTACTATAAAATACAAGAAATGTAAAGCATGCTTGACATTTTGAAGTATAACACCGTCGCAGAGAAATGTCAAGCATACTTTACATTTTTTGAAAGAAACTATCTTGCGGACCCCGCCCCGCTATGATAAAATCATATCCACAACCGACGGTGGAAAAAGGAGGGACATACCGTGAGCGATATCCTGGAATTTGCCGACAGGGCGGAGTTTCGCGCCTGGCTCTCAGAAAATTGCCGGACAAGCGGCGGGGTCTGGCTGCTGTTCGGAAAAGCCGGCGGACCCAGGACCGTCAAGGCCGGGGAGGCGCTGGAGGAGGCCCTGTGCTTCGGCTGGATCGACGGCGTGATGGAACGCCTGGATGAGAAAAGCTATAAAAAGTACTTCTCCCAGCGCCGGGAGAAGAGCAAGTGGTCGGAGAAGAACAAGCGGCTGGTCAAAACCCTGGAGGAACAGGGGCTCATGACCGATCTGGGCCGGGAGAAGATCCAGCAGGCCAAGAAAAACGGCCAGTGGGACGTCCCCGACCTCATGGCGGTGGGCGAGGAGGGGATCGCCCAGCTCTCCGCCCTGCTGGAGGGCCATGAGCCCGCCTATACCAATTTCCAGGCCATGCCTCCCTCGGTGCGAAAAACCTACGCCCGGGCCTATCTGGACGCCAAGACCCCGGTCGGACGGGAGCGGCGGCTGGCCTGGCTGACAGACCGGCTGGACCGGAACCTGCGGCCCATGTGACGGCAGCACGCCGTATAAGGGGCCAAAAGAATAAAAAGAGCCCGCGGAGAAGGTTCTCCGCGGGCTCCGTCTTTTATTTGTGGGGCACCTTCCAGATGTTCTCCGCGTACTCAGCTACCGACCGGTCGGCGGCGAAGATGCCGGAGCGGGCAATATTCAAAAGGCTCATTTTGTTCCAGGCGGTGGGGTCCTGGTAGACCTTGCCCGCCAGCTCCTGGGCCGAGCGGTAGCTTTCAAAGTCGGCCAGCAAGAAATACTGGTCGGCAGGACCGCCCGAGCCAAACAGAAGGCTCTTAGCCAGATCCGAATAGCTCACATGGTCCTCAAACCCGGCGGAGAGCTGGTCGATGACCGCTTTCAGCACAGGGGTTTGAATATAGTACTCGTGGGGGTTGTAGCCCCGGCGGAGCATCTCCTGGACCTCGTCGGCCTTCAGGCCGCACAGGAAGATATTCTCATCCCCCAGTACCTGGTGCATCTCCACATTGGCCCCGTCCAAAGTGCCGATGGTGACGGCCCCGTTCATCATGAACTTCATGTTGCCCGTGCCGCTGGCCTCCTTGCCGGCGGTGGAGATCTGCTCAGACAGTTCGCTGGCGGGCATGAGCATCTCGGCCATGGAAACCCGGTAGTTCTCCAGGAAGAAGACCTGGAGCCTATCCCTGCAGACGGGGTCGTTGTTGATGGTGTTGGCCAGGGAATTGATGAGGTGGATGATGTCCTTGGCCATGGTATAGCTGGGGGCGGCCTTGGCGCCGAAGAGGTAGGTCCGGGGGGTCATGTCAAAGTGGGGGTCCTCATGGAGCCGCTGCCACAGGTAGATGATGTGCAGCACATTGAGCAGCTGCCGCTTATACTCATGGAGCCGCTTGACCTGCACGTCGAACATGGCGTCGGTGTTGAGGGTGATGCCGCTCTCCCGCTTGGCCCAGGCGGCAAAGCGCAGCTTATTTTCGTGCTTGATGGCCCCCAGCCGGGTCAGCACCGAGGCGTCGCCGGCATACTTCTCCAGCCCGGAGAGGGCGGAGGGCTGGAGCAGATACTTGTCCCCGCCGCAGCACTCCCGGATAAGGCTGTCAAGCTGAGGATTCACCTCGCTGAGCCAGCGGCGATGGTCCACACCGTTGGTCACGTTCTGGAACTTCTTGGGGAACATCTGGTAGGCGTCGTGGAACACGTCGGCCTTCAGAATATCGGAGTGGAGGGCGGAGACCCCGTTCACCGCTGAGCAGGCGCACACGCACAGGTTGGCCATACGGACCTGGCCGCCCCAGAGGATGGCCATCCGTTCCACCTTGCCCATGTCCCCGTGGAAGAAGGCGGTGAGCTGGTTCTGGTAGCGGCCTGAGATCTCCAGAATGATCTGCCACACCCGGGGCAGCAGCTCCTCCACCAGATCCTGAGGCCAGCGCTCCAGGGCCTCTGCCAGGACAGTGTGGTTGGTGTAGCATACGCTCCGGCTCACGATGAACCAGGCGTCGTCCCAGCTGTAGCCCTCCTGGTCCAGCAGGATCCGCATCAGCTCGGGGATAATGAGGGTGGGATGGGTGTCGTTGATCTGAAACACATGCTTCTCATGGAAATTCCGCAGGGTGCCGTACTCCGCCTTGTGCTTGTGGCAGATGGACTGGATGGTGGCGGAGGAGAGGAAATACTGCTGCTTCAGCCGCAGAGACTTGCCCTCCCGATGGTTGTCGGCGGGATAGAGCTGTTTGGAGATGATCTCGGCGTTGGCCTTTTTTTCCAGAGCCTTCATATATTCGCCCCGGTTGAAAAAGGTCAGGTCCACCGGCTCGGAGCTTTGGGCCTCCCACAGCCGGAGCACGTTGGCGTGCTTGGTGCCGTAGCCGGCGATCTCCATGTCCCGGGGCACCGCCAGCACGGAGGTATAGCCCTTGTGCTCAATGCCGTGGGAGCCGTCGGGATACCACACGTCCTCGATGGTGCCGCCAAAGCGGACCTCCTCGGCCTCGTCCATATGGGTGATGAGCCAGGCGCCCCCCTTGTCCAGCCAGTTGTCGGGCAGCTCCTCCTGCTTGCCGTCGATGATCTTCTGCTTGAAGATGCCCAGCTCGTAGCAGATGGAGTAGCCGGTGAAGGGGATGTCCAGGGTGGTGGCGGCGTCCAGATAGCAGGCCGCCAGCCGGCCCAGTCCGCCGTTACCCAGACCTGCGTCGGGCTCCTCCTCAAAGAGGTCGGCGGCGGAGAAGCCCAGGGCCTCGATGGCCTCGGTCAGAGTCTTTTCCAGCCCCAGGTTGTAGGCGTTCTTCCGCAGAGACCGGCCCATGAGGAACTCCATGGACAGGTAGTGGACCTGCCGGGCGTGGGTCTCCTGGATCTTGTCGGCGGTGGAGAGCTGCCGGGCGGAGATCATGTCCCGGATGACCATGGCGCAGGCCTGGAACATCTGCTGGGAGGTGGCGTCCTCCACATC
>CANPNN010000037.1 GCA_947575475.1 uncultured Pseudoflavonifractor sp. | reverse complement strand
ATGGCTCAGATCCATAAAATCAACTCCTGTTTTCCTTGGTGGCAGCCCGCTGTTGAGGCTATTTGATGGTATCATCCTAACGAAAATAAAAAAATATGTCAACAAAATTAAGAAAGTGTGGTACAATGTTTTATGAGAAGGGCTCTTTTGAATAAATTACATAAACTGATGAAAAAAGGCGGCAAAAAATTGTGGAAAATGTACTACTCCGACTGAGAGAGACCCAAAGCGCCATGAGCGGCACCGAGGCTACCATCGCGCAATATATCTGCGCCCATCCCGAGGAGGCGGCCCATCTCACCGTTCGGGAGCTGGCCGACCGGACCTATTCCTCCCCCTCCAGCGTGGTGCGCCTGTGCCGGTTTGTGGGCTTTGCCGGCTACAAGGAGTTTCGCCAGGAGCTGCTGCTGAATGTCCACTCCCTGGGAGAGACCGGCTCCCATGAGGAGGCCGAACTGGACGGCACCTCCTCCATCTCCGACATCATCGGCAGTATCACCAGAAGGAACATCCAGTGTCTGGAGGACACCCAGTATCTGCTGAACGTGGAGGAGGTGACCGCCTGCGTGGAGCTGATCCGTAAGGCCCGGACCATCCTGCTTTTCGGCATCGGGGCGTCCCTCTGCGTGGCCCGGGACGCCTACCTGAAATTCCTCCGGGTGGACAAGCCCTGTATCCTCAACGACGACTGGCACTCTCAGCTTCTCCAGGCCCGGAATGCCACGGCGGAGGACGTGGCCATTGTCTTTTCCTACTCGGGGCAGACCGCCGAGATGATCGAGTGTATCAAGGCCCTGAAGGAAAACGGCGCCCCTGTTATGGCGGTCACCCGTTCCGCCCCCTCTCCCATCGCCAAACTGGCGGACCACCGGCTCCATACGGCCACCAACGAGTTCACCTTCCGCATCGGCGCCCTCTCCTCCCGGATCTCTCAGCTCAATGTGGTGGACGTGCTCTATGCCGGCTTTGTCAACGCCGAGTACGAATACTGTATGAAACGTTTCGTCAAGACCCACATCTATAAAACCGAGGAACAGGGAGAGAACGAAAAGAGTGAAAAATAAGGAAAAAAGGACCATGCTGCACTTTAAACAGCATGGTCCTTTTTCCTTTTTCGGTTCACTTTCCCGCTGCCAGCATCTCTGCCAAGCTGACCCGTTCCCACAGTCCGTCCTGGACTGCGGCCATGTTTCCCTCACTGTGCTCCAGCTCCTGGCAGAACAGGCGGAAGACGCCGGGGAAGCCTTCGGGGGACAGGGGGGAGAGTAAATGGGAGACTGCGGTCCCAAGGACGGCGAACTCCGCCCAGGACAGCACGTCCCGGACCCACCCGCCCCGGAGCCAGTGGGGTTTGATAAATTCGGCCGCCGCCCGCACCCCCTGCCGCCCCGGCTGGGGAGGGGAGGGGGAGTTCAGCCGTGCCCTCCCGGCGGCCAGCAGGTCCCGCCACTGGGACTGTAGGATATCCATGTCCCCTAAAAGGGCCAGACATTTCTCCAGGGCGGCGGCCCGGGAGGGCAGTCCCCCCTGGTCCAGCAGAGGGAATTCCTCCCCGTAGATCCCGCAGAGCTGAGGGATCTCTCCCACCTGCTCCCGGTCCAGCAGGACCTGGACCTCGTTGGAGAACAGGAGCAGAGCCTGTAGTTTTTGGACCAGACTGGCCTCCTCCACGTTCAGAAGGGTGAGGGCGGTCTCCCGGGCTTTCAGCAAAGGATCCAGAAGAGGCGGGGTCTCCTCCGGGACCTCCGGGCCTTCCTCCTGCCGGACCAGAAGGAGCGGGTCCTCCCCCAGAATAAGCCTTGCCGCCTCCGGGCAGGACCCGCACAACCCCCGCTCCCGCAGGGGGCCGTACTCATAGCAGAACCGGGGGTGGGTGCGGCAGATGAGGGGGGTGGCCTCCTCCCCGTGCCGTATGTGGATATGGCAAAGCCCCTCCCCGTTCAGGAAGGGGCAGGCTCCGCCCCGGAGGGGGAAGCAGGGCTCCCCCTCCGGGTCTGTCTCCAGAAAAGCCCGCACCCGGTCCCCCAGAGGGCCGGGCAGGGTCTTATAAAGGGCGGCGGTATCCGGGTCCACGGGGATCTCCCACCCGGCGGCGCAGCAGGTGTGGGGACACTCTCCCGCCAGACAGCGGAAGGAGGAATAGTACTGGGGGACATGAGTCTCCATATGAGGCGCCCTCCTTCGGGGATCAGTAGGTCAGCAGCTCTGGCTCCGCCTTTTCACAGGGCCGGGACTCCAGAATATCCATAAAAGGCCCGGGGCCCTCGTAGGCGGGGTGCTCGTGGATGGAGACGGTGAAGGTGGCGTCCAGCCACTGCTTGCTGCGGTACTGCTCCAACCCCTCCCCCCGGGCCACCAGGCCCAGGAAGGCCACGTCGTTGGCGCAGCAGACCATGGCGAACCGGCCGGGACAGCAGGTGTCCCTATACTTGGTGGAGCGCATCATCACCAGCTTGGCGTGGATGGTCTTCCCCTCGTAGCGCTGGGGGTGGTCCATCACGTCCACATACCAGACCCCGAAATCCTCGTCGGGGATGTCGATGACCTTCTGGTCAAGGTCGAAGGGGCACTCGTTCCCCGTGAGGTAGTTCTCGTCCGTCCCGTCCGGGTCCTCCAGGTAGATCTCCGCTTTGCGGTTGGCCATCCGGAGGTTCCGGGCCCGGAGGGAGTCCTTCAATTCGGGGGTGCAGCGGTTAAAGACCAGCACGTCGGCGGTCTTTACCTTCTCTGCCATGAGCTGGCCCATGTTCCGGGAGTACACGTCAAAGGTGGCGGCCTCCACAAAGGTGAAGGTCTGGGCCAGGAACCAGTTGGGGGGCATATGCTCCAGCAGGGTCTCCAGGGGCCACATGCCGTTATACTCCACCAGCACCTGCCGGGGGCGGTATTTCTTCTCGCACTCCCGGAGGAACATGGGGGTCAGCTCCTCCTCATCCTCAACAGCCGCCACAGAGACGTTTTTCATCAGCCGGGGGTCGTACTCCACCTCCCCCTCCTCGCACTGGAGCAGCAGGGTCCGGTGGTCGGCGGCCAGGCCGTCGGAGAGCACTCCGTTGATGAACTGGCTCTTGCCGGAATCCAGAAAGCCTAAGATCAGATAGACAGGAATCTGCATGGGAAACTCTCCTTATAGTCCAAAAAGCGCAGCCAGCTTGTCCTCTTTCAGCTCGCCGCCGATGACGCACAGCCGCCCGGTGTAGTCGGCCTGGGTCTGGCGGATCTCGTGCTCCTCGGGCACATAGTCAAACTCCAGCCAGCCCCCCTCCCCGTCGGGGACAATGCCCTTGGCCCGGAAGACCTCGCCGTACTCCCCGCTGTCCAGCGCGGCCAGAATGGCCTCGATATCCGAGCGGGAGAAGGCCTTGGGAGTCTCCCTGCCCCAGCTTGCGAACCGCTCGTCGGCGTCGTGGTGATGGTGGTGATGCTCGTGGTCGTGGCAGCCGCAGGTGCAGTCGGGGCCGTGGTCGTGGTGATGGTGGTGCCCGTGCTCCTCGCCGTCGTGGTCATGGTGATGATGTTCGTGCTCCTCCTCATCATGGTCGTGGTGATGGTGCTCGTGCTCCTCCTCGTCCTCCTCATCATGGTCATGGTGATGGTGCTCATGGTCGTGGTCATGATGGTGATGTTCATGCTCATGCTGGTGCTCGTGAGCCTCCTCCACCAGCTCCCTGATCTGCTCGGACATGGCGGTGCCCTCAATGGCGGAGAGGATGGCCCGGCCCTCCAGCTGGTCCCAGGGGGTGGTGAGAATGGTGGCGGAGCCGTTCTGCTCCCGGATGAGGGAGACCACCGCCTCCAGCTTCTCCTGGCTCAGCTTCTGGGTCCGGGACAGAATGATACTGCCGGCGGACTGGATCTGGTTATTGTAGAATTCGGGGATGTTCTTCATATAGCTCTTGGCCTTGGCGGCGTCCACCACCGTGACGAAGCTGTTCAGCTCCAGCGCGGGCACCGCCTTCACCGCGTCTGCCACGGCGGCGATCACGTCGCTGAGCTTGGCCACCCCCGAGGGCTCGATGAGGATGCGGGAGGGTTTGTACTGCTCATAGACCTTGCCCAGGGCCTCGGTAAAATCCCCCACCAAGGTGCAGCAGATGCAGCCCGAGGACAGCTCCGAGACCTCCACGCCGCTCTCCCGGAGGAAGCCCCCGTCCACGCTGACCTCCCCGAACTCGTTCTCGATAAGCACCAGCTTCTCCCCGGCAAAGACCTCGGAGAGCAGCTTTTTGATGAGGGTGGTCTTGCCTGCCCCCAAAAATCCGGAAATAATATCGACCTTGGTCATAAGAATGTTCTCCTTTATGGTTTTGATGTCTTCCATCTAATATTACTCTCCCCGGCCAAAAAATCAAGAGGAATTTGCCAAGATCTCCTCTTTTGGCCCCGCCTTTTCGAAAAACGCCGCAGGCGGCGGGATCCGTCTGCGGCGTCAAAAAATAGTGCGGCCCCCCTCACCGGGAGATGTGGGCCAGGTGGACGGTGAGGTAGATGATCTCGTCATGGCTGGCGGTATAGTGATAGACCTTCTCCACATACCGGCAGATCATCCTGCTGCACTGGTACTCCCTGGGATACTTCGCCAGAAGGGTATCGAAAAAGCCGTCGATGTCATCGTTGTAGTGCCGGTCCTGAAGGATCCTCTGGGCAAAGAATTTCAGGTGGGTCATATAGCGGTAGTAGTTCAGGGAGTTGGTGTCGGGATCCACCCCCAGCTCCCGGAGGATCCGGGTATTCAAATCCTGGACCAGGTCGATCAGCCGCTTGATATTGCTGTTTCCCGTTCCGTACTGAGCGTTGACCAGGTGCATGGCGATATAGCCCGCCTCGTCCCGGGGCAGTTGGAACCCCAGGGCTTCCTTTACCAGAAACAGGGCCTGGGAGCCGACCTCATACTCGTTGGCGTAGAGCTGCTGCAGATCCAGCAGCAGGGAGTTGGGCACGGTGACCCCGCTTTGGAGATTGATCACAGCGGTGTGGATGTGGTCGGCCAGGGAGATGTGGATAGACTCGGCCAGGGTCATATTGTAAACATTCTTAGCCAGGGAGATGATCTGTTCGGCCACCATGATATACTCCTGAGGGATGCTCTCCAGAAGCTGCTGGAACCGGTCCTGCTGGGAGCGGCTGCCCATGACGAAGCACTTTTCCGCCTTGGACATATCCACCTCTCCGCCGGGTTTCTGCTTAAAACCGATCCCCGCGCCCAAAAGGATGATCTCCTCCCCCTCACCGTTGCGGCTCAATACGGCGTTGGTATTCAGGACCCGTTCGATGGTCATAGGATATCCTCCCGCTTTCCGCCTGAAAAGGCTAAAAATGCACGTGTTTTATTTAATCATACTACGTTTTTGTCCCCGTATCCATTCTCTATGTGTCAAAAATTGCCCTCGAAATTTATGCAGATTGCCCAATGGACAAAGGAAAATAAATCTGATATAGTGTGTTTGCTCTAAAAAGTGCATATAAAATTTTGAGTTTGTTATGATTCGGTTCAGCAAGACTCGGGAACAGAGGCATAGTATGCCCTTGTCCTCGGGTCTTTTGTTTTGCCCTGAAAGGGGCAAGAGAAGGCTGTTGTGCCGGAGGGAACGCCCCGGCTGACATCAATAAAGGACCGACAGGAGAAAGGAGTTTATTTATGAAGCACAAGAACCATCCCGTGTTCCCCGAAAACTTCCTCTGGGGCGCCAGCAGCGCCGCCTGGCAGTGCGAGGGAGCCACCCTGGAGGACGGCAGGACCCAGGCCATCATCGACCTGAACTCCCAGACCAAGAAGCCCTACACCGACAACTCGGTGGCCTGCGACCACTACCACCACTTTAAGGAGGACGTGGCCCTGATGAAGGAGTGCGGCTTCAAGAGCTACCGCTTCTCCCTGTCCTGGTCCCGCATCATCCCCGGCCCCGACCGGAAGCTGAACCCCAAGGGCGTCCAGTTCTACAACGACCTGATCAACGAGCTGGTGGCCGCCGGCATCGAGCCGATCATCACCCTCTACCACTACGATATGCCCTGCTGGGTGGACGAGAAGTTCGGCGGCTGGCACGACCGGGGCATCATTGACGAGTTCGACTTTTACTGCCGCACCTGCTTTGAGCAGTTCGGCGACCGGGTGAAGTACTGGCTGTCCATCAACGAGCAGAATATGCAGATCATCTACGGCCACTGGCTGGGGGTCTCCAAGGGCTGCGACAATTGGTTCGAGGAGAAGTGGCAGGTCAACCACATCATGAACCTCTGCCACGCCAAGGCGGTCATCGCCTGCCACGAGATGGTGGAGGGGGGCAAGATCGGCCCCGTCCCCGGCTACGTGCCCATCTATCCCGCCTCCAGCAAGCCTGAGGACCAGATCGCCGCCATGAACGCCGAGGAGTTGACCCAGAAGATCTGGGACGACCTCTATGTCTTCCGGGAGTATAGCTCCTTCGTGAAAAATTACTGGGCCGAGAACAACATCGACCCCAAGATCCTCCCCGGCGACATGGAGCTTATCGCCCAGGCCAAGATCGACTTCATCGCCGTCAACTGCTACCGCAGCGACATGGGTCTGGCCCCCGATAACGGCCACCTTCAGGAGATCGGCCTGAATAAGTCCGGCGTCAAGGGGGACTTCATCTACCCCAACTTCCCCGGAGAGTATGCTCTGGGCCGCAACCCCAACGTGGAGGTCACCGACTGGGACTGGCACATCGACCCGGTGTGTATGCGCTACTCCCTGCGGTACCTGTGGGACCACTACCACCTGCCCATGATCATCACCGAGGCGGGTTACGGCGCCCACGAGGATCTGGGTCCCGACGGGAAGATCCACGACGACTACCGCATCAAATACCTGCGGGAGTACGCCTACAACATCGGCCTGGCCATCCAGGACGGGGTGGAGGTCTTCGGCTTCAACTTCTGGAGCTTCATGGACCTGCTCAGCACCGGCAACGGCATGGCCAAGCGCTACGGCATCGTCTTCGTCAACACCACCGACGAGGACCAGCGGGACCTGAAGCGCTACAAGAAGGACTCCTTCGACTGGTATTCCCGCCTCATCAAGTCCAACGGACAGGACTGGGGCTGTGATATGGAAGACTGGCGCGACTTTTCCAAATAAGAAAGGGAGGTAAAGAGAAATGGCAAAGAAAGACTACAAAGCACTGGCCCAGAGCATCGTCGCCGTGGTAGGCGGCGAGGGCAACATCTCCAACGTGTCCCACTGCATGACCCGTCTGCGGATGCAGCTCCGGGACAGCTCCAAGGTGGAGGAGGCCAAGGCCAAGGAGATCCCCGGCGTCCTCAACCTCATCATCCAGAATGGGGAGTACCAGTTTGTCATCGGCCAGGATGTGGCCAGCCTCTATGAGGAGTTCACCAAGATCGACGGCATCCAGGCCGGCGGCACGGTGGATGACCCCGACGCTGCGAAGCAGGACAACAACAAAGTCAAGGGCAGCGTCATGGAGGCCATCTTCTCCTTCATCGGCGGCACCTTCTCCCCCGTGATCCCCGTCCTGGTGGCCGGCGGTCTCACCGGCGCGGTGATGACCCTGCTCACCACCTTCGCCGGGGTCAGCCCCGAGTCCGGCACCTATCAGGTGTTCTACGCCCTCAACCAGGCCACGTTCTACTTCCTGCCCGTCTTCATCGGCTTCAGCGCCGCCAGCCGCCTCAATTCCAACGGCTATCTGGGCGCTTTCCTGGGCGCGATCCTGCTGTTCACCACCATCAACGGCATGGAGAACCTGGACTTTTTCGGCATCCCCATCCAGACCATCGGCTATAACGCCAACATCTTCCCCGTGATCCTGGGCGTGCTGTTCATGTCCGTGGTCTATAAGTTCCTGCGGAAAAAGCTCCCCAGCTTTATGCAGACCATTTTCACCCCGCTGATCACCATGCTCATCACCGTCCCTGTCACCCTCATCGTTCTGGGCCCCATCGGCAACACCGCGGGCACCTGGCTGGCCAACGCTGTTCTGGCCATCTACCGGGCGGTGCCTCCTGTGGCCGTGGCCGTGGTGGGCGCTCTGACCTGCTGGATGGTCTTCTTCGGCATGAACAACGCCACCTACCCCATCGTCTTCGCCCTGCTGGCTGAGGTGAATTCCGATCCCCTGGTCTGCACCGGCATGGCTCCCGCTAACGTGGCCGTGGGCGCCGCCTGCCTGGCCGTGGCCCTCATCGCCAAGAAGCAGGAGGAGCGCTCCGTGGCCGTGGGCGCCGGCGTCACCGCTATGTGCGGCATCACCGAGCCCGGCGTGTACGGCGTCCTCTTCACCAAGAAATACCCCCTCATCGGCGCCATGCTGGGCGGCGGTATCGGCGGCTTCGTGGCCGGCCTGCTGGGCATGACCCAGTATGTGATCTCCACCCCCGGCTTCATCTCCTTCGCCGCCTACATCACCCCCGCCGAGATGGGCGGCGGTATGACCAACCTCATCGTCTCCATGGGTGTCATGGTCCTGGCCGTGGTCATCTCCTTCGTCGTTACCTATATCCTGGGCAAGCGGGCGGAGGCCAAGCAGGGGTAAAAAGACTCTCTCATACAGAAGGATACATAGCCAGGCATAGAGGGCAGACGGAAGTCTGCCCTCTATGTCTCTCGGAATGAAAGGAGCGTCAGTTATGAGCGATCAGTTTCCCAAGGGCTTCCTCTGGGGGGCCTCCACCAGCGCCTACCAGGTGGAGGGCGCCGCCTATGAGGACGGAAAAAAAGCCTCCCAGCAGGACATGATAAACAAGGACAGCTACAAGACCTTCGGCTTCGCCACCGCCGAGGTGGCCAGCGATCAGTACCACCATTTCCGGGAGGACGTGGCCCTGATGAAGGAGATGGGCTTCACCGCCTACCGCTTCTCCATCGCCTGGAGCCGGGTCTTTCCCGACGGGACCGGCCCCGTCAACGAGAAGGGGATCCAGTACTACCGGGACCTCATCGACGCCCTTCTGGAAAACGGCATCGAGCCCATCGTCACCCTCTACCACTACGACCTTCCCTGGGCCCTGGTGGAGAAGTACGGCGGCTGGCTGGACCGCCGGGTGGTGAAGGATTTCGAGTATTTTGCCCGCTATATCATCACCGAGTTCAGAGATAAGGTGCGCTACTGGACCACCATCAACGAGCAGAGCATCATCGTCCAGTACTGGACCCAGAAGTGCTGGATCCCGGAGGAGGTCCTCCCCGACAACCAAAAGCGCTACCAGATCAACCACCACATGAACCTGGCCCAGGCCATCGCCAACAAGCTGGTCCATGAGCTGGTCCCCGGCGGTCTGGCGGGAGCGCCCCTGGGCTACAGCCCCATCTACCCCCTCACCTCCGACCCCAAGGACGTGATGGCCATGCAGAACGCCCAGGCCCTCCGCAACGACTACTATACCGACGTCTACTTCAAGGGCTATTATAATAAGGCCGCCCACCTCTACCTGGCCGAGCACGGCCTGGCCCCCGTCATGGAGCCCGGGGACCTGGAACTGCTTGCCGACCCCCTGGCCATCTCCGACTTCCTGGCCCTCAACAACTACGCCAGCGAGTGCGCCAAGTGGTGTCCCCCGGGGGAGAAGAAAATCTCCTGGAGCGGGGTGAACCGCTCGGGAAAAAAGGGGGACATCTCCGGCTTTGAGACCCACCCTGGTTTCTACGAAATGTGCGCCAACCCCCTTCTGGACACCACCGACTGGGACTGGGCCATCGACCCGCAGGGCATGGAGTATATGCTCCGGGACCTCTATAACCGCTACAACAAGCCCCTCATGATCACCGAGAACGGCCTGGGGGCCTACGACGCCCTCACCCCCGACGGCAAAGTCCACGACGGCTACCGCATCGACTTCCTCCGGGAGAATATCAAGGCCATCAAGCGGGCTGTGGACAAGGGGGTGGAGGTCCTGGCTTACTGCCCCTGGAGCGCGGTGGACCTTCTCTCCACCTCCAATGGGGTGAAGAAGCGCTACGGCCTCATTTACGTGGACCGCACCGACGACGACCCCAAACAGTGCGCCCGGATCCGGAAGGACAGCTTCTACTGGTACAAAAAAGTGATCGCCTCCAACGGCGCCGACCTGAGCTGAACAAATTTACCAAATCATTCCGTCAAAAACTCCTGCATAGGGAAAAGGAACCTGCGGATAATAGAAATGTCAATCGCGCGAAAAAACCGCAGGAGGAGAGAGAAAATGAAAGCGACTGGAATCGTGCGGCGGATCGACGACCTGGGGCGGGTAGTGATCCCCAAGGAGATCCGCCGGACCATGCGTATCAGAGAGGGCGACCCGTTACATA
>CANPNN010000036.1 GCA_947575475.1 uncultured Pseudoflavonifractor sp. | reverse complement strand
AGCACCGCCGCGCAGCGGCGGCTTTGCCCTTGACAGGCAGCCCCGGCTGTGCTATTGGGTGGCGCGGCGACGGGGGATACATCCAGCAGAGCCTCCGTGGAGGAAGCGGGGAAAATGGGAGGGTCCCTTCTGGTCACGGTGTCCAGAAGATATACAAAAACACCGCTCCGATTTTTGTCGGAAGCGATGTTTTACGTAAGGTTGACAGTCCATTAAATTGTTGTGTTTTTGTATGCTCTTGTTAAGGGAAGATAACGTCAAAGAATCCCAATTTTGTCATAGATTTTGATTTGGGATAATTTGTCCTTTAAGTGCAGCACTTGGTTATCACCCCCTCTCGTAGACCCCATTTCAAGGCCGTTTTTTAGTGGAAAAAGAATAAGGACAAGCCGCTAACTCCTTGCAACACAAGGGTTTTCCGGTTTGTCCTTATTATGCCATAAGGGCATACCTACGCCGTGCTGTCCCTCCAGAATGGTGACGATGTGAAGACGGTACAGGAAAATCTGGGTCACGCAACGGCAGCCTTCACTCTGGATGTGTACGGCCATGTTTCCGAACGTATGAAAGAAGCCAGCGCACAGCGGATACAGCAGTACATAGAGGCTATGGGCTAACTTTGTTAAAAAAGCGGGTAAGGGTCAGAATAAGGGTCAAAAGGCAAAGAAAAAGCCTGTAACCCTTACGGTTACAGGCTTTTCTATGGCAGCGGGTGAAGGATTCGAACCCTCACATACAGAGTCAGAGTCTGCTGTGCTACCCTTACACAAACCCGCTATCTTGCGCTGCTATCACAAACGCAAGAGTTATTATACCAAATATAAGGGGATTGTCAAGAGGTTTGGTATAAAAATATGTTTTGGGTGGGAGATGGAATGTAAACAGGAGGATCGGGACAAACTGGGGCAGAGGTGAGAGGAAATGAAGCATTATCAGAATCTGAACGCTCTGCTGAAGGGAGAGCCTAAGGCGGAGGCCCTGTTCAACCAAGTTCCCCAGTATGCCAGGGACCAGATCATGACCCGGAGCCAGCATGTGAACACTTTGGATGAGCTGGAGGGCTATGTGAACAACATCCTTCGGGGGGACGACTGAAAGGGAGCGGTCCGGCCAACGCCGGACCGCTCCCTTTTTGGTTATTTCCCCCGGATCAGCTTATCCAGGGTGTGGGTGGCCCACAGGTCGGCCGTGCCCTCATAGAGGAAGGAGGCGCCGATGATCCGTACCAGCAGAAGGTGGGTGGAGAAGGGGTTCCACAGGATGACCGCCCCCAGGACAACAGAGACCACCGATAGCACCAGGGTGGTGGTCCACCCGGCATAGCCGTAGGAGCGCATATCCAGCCCCCGCTTCAGGTTGAGAAAACCGTCGATCAGAATATAGAGACCGAAAATGATGGGAAGGACGGAGAGAAGCGTATGGGGCTTCAGAAGAAAAAGGACGCCCAGGATAGCGGCAAAGCCCCCCAGCACCATATCAAGCTGGGATCGGTAGCCCCCGCCGCTGCCGGCGAAAAAGCTGAGACCGGCGGAGACGCCATAGGCCAGCAGCAAAAGTCCCACGGCAGTGCAGATGAGGCTGGTGGTCAGGTCGGGGAAAAGCAGCAGGACCAGCCCCAGGACCACGTAGACCAGTGAGGCGGCGACAAAGCTCTTTTTTCCAATCATGGTATCATTCTCCCTTGTCATTCCAATTTTTACATACGTCCACCCAGCCGGCGCAGCCGGAGAACTCCTCCAGCTCAGAGAGGGTCAGCTCGATGGCGGAGTTGGAGCTGCCGGCGGCGGGGAAGACGGTGGCAAAGCGTTTGAGGGACGCGTCCAGATAGGTCTGAACGGCGGGGTTTTCGATGGCGAAGGGGCACACGCCGCCTATGGCGTGGCCGGTGAAGGACACCACTTCGTCGGGGGCCAGCATTTTCGCCTTGACGTGGAATTGGGCCTTGAACTTGGAGTTGTCGATCTTAGCGTCCCCGGCGCAGACCACCAGGGCGCAGCCGCCCTCCAGGGCGAAGGAGAGGGTCTTGGCGATGCGCTCCGGGGGACAGCCCACCGCCTGGGCGGCAAGTTTCACCGTGGCCGAGGACACGTCAAATTCCAGAATATCGCCCTCCCGGCCCCTTTGGGCGAAGAAGGCGCGGACCTTTTCAATGGACATATTATTTCCCAGCCTTTCCGCTGACTTTCATCATAAATTTTTCATTCTGGATGAGGAACCGGGTGTGAACGCCCCTGCCGATGGGCCCTGCCTCGTCAAAGGCGGTCACGGTGAAGGAGAGGGAACGGCCGTCTATCCCGGTGAGCTCCGCCTGAGCCCAGACCTTCATCCCCACAGGGGTAGCGGAGTCGTGGGACAGATCGAGATGGGTGCCCACGGAGCCCTGCCCCTCCTCCAAATAGCCCTCCAGGGCGTTGACGGCGGCGGCCTCCATAAGGGCGGCCATCATGGGGGTGGCGAAGACGGCCAGAGAGCCGCTTCCCACCGCTGCGGCGGTATTCTGTTCTGTGACAAAAGATTCGGCGCGGCCTTTCAGGCCGATGGTCAGCGGCATGGGGCTCCCTCCTGCTTCCGATTTTGATAGAAGAGAGTATAGACCATTTTTTCCCATTTTGCAAGGATGGAAAAATTTCGCCGGAGATTGCAGGGAGTGGGGAGATATGCTACAATGGCCGTAGCGGGAAATAGGAGGGGAGGGACCGGGGATGTGGGAGTACGATCTGGAATTTTGGCAGGGGTGGCGCTGCTTTCGCGGCCGGTCCCGCCGGGCGGATCACTGGTATGTGGTGCTGATACAGACTCTGCTTTTGCTGGGAGCGATGCTTCTGAACCTGCTGCTGCCCCTGCCCCGGCCTGTCAGCTCCCTCGTGGTGCTCTATTTTACTTTGTCTCTGTTTCCCCCTGGTCAGCCTGCAGACCCGCCGGCTCCATGACACCGGACGGAGCGGGTGGTGGCTGTTGCTCCACTTTTTGGGGCCCTTAGGGATCATTGCGCTGATCGTCTTCTTTTGTATCGACGGCGAGCCGGGGCCCAACCGGTATGGGCCTGCTCCCAAATAATGGTTGAGAGGAGAGAGGGGAGGACTATGACCGCCGACGCCCTGCTGTTTTTCAACGACCGTCCCCAGGCGCTGCCCATATACGCCGCCCTTGACGAGGCCCTGGCGGCCCGCTTTGGACCCCAGACGCCCCGGGTCCAGAAGATCCAGATCACCTACGGGAACCCCAAGGTCTTCGCCTGCGTCTCCCTGCCCAGGAAAAAAGGGGAGGCGGGCGTCCTTGTCTCCCTGGGCCTGGGCCGGAGGGAAGCCTCTCCCCGGGTGGCCGTCGCCGTGGAGCCCTATCCCGGCCGGTGGACCAACCACATCCCCGTCCGGACTCCGGAGGAGGTAGACGCCCAGCTGCTGAACTGGGTGGAGGAAGCCTTCCACTTTGCCCTGACAATGGGAAAATAAAAAACCGGGGCCGTCCAGGAAAGGACGGCCCCGGTTTTTTCTCTCAGTAATTCTCCGCGTGGACCTCAAAATAGCTCTGGGGATGGGCGCAGGTGGGGCAGACCTCGGGGGCCTTGGTGCCCACCACGATGTGGCCGCAGTTCCGGCACTCCCAGACCTTTACCTCGCTCTTGGCAAAGACCTGGGCCATCTCCACATTCTTGAGCAGGGCGCGGTACCGCTCCTCGTGATGCTTCTCAATGGCGGCCACCAGGCGGAATTTCTGAGCCAGCTCAGGGAAGCCCTCCTCCTCGGCGGTCTTGGCAAACTCCTCATACATGTCGGTCCACTCGTAATTCTCGCCCTCCGCCGCGGCGGCCAGGTTCTGGGCGGTGTCGCCAATGCCCTCCAGCTCCTTGAACCACATCTTGGCGTGTTCCTTCTCGTTGTCGGCGGTCTTGAGGAACAGGGCGGCGATCTGCTCAAACCCTTCCTTCTTGGCCTTGGAGGCAAAGTAGGTATACTTGTTTCGGGCCTGGGATTCCCCGGCAAAGGCGGCTTCCAGATTCTTCTCGGTCTTGGTTCCAGCGTACTTGGACATAGTCAGATCCTCCTTTTATGATGTGGGAATATTAAATAGTAATAATTCCTATTTATGTCCTCAATATATCATGCCGCCGCTCCGCTGTCAAGAAGGAGTTTCCGCGTTTGAAGAATATTACTGGATCCCCAGGGTGATCCACAGCTCATTGTAGAGCCGCCGGGTCTCAGCGGGGAGGGAGATATAGGATTGGCACCGCTCCAGGGTCTCCGCCGGGGCGGCCATGATCTCATAGGTCTCCTGATCCAGTTCCTCCTCATAAAGCTTCTCATAATAGGCGGGATACCCCTCCAGGGCCTCCTTGTTGGGGGAGGCGTACCAGATGAAGTCCATGTTGGCAAGGTTGGCCTCGGTGGAGGCGATGAAGTTGATCCAGGCCATGGCCTCGTCGTAGTGGGGGGCGTCCTTGAGTACGCACATGGCGTCCACGAACCAGTTGGAGCCTTCCTCCGGGATGACGAAGGCCAGGTCGGGGTTGTTTTCCACAGCGGTGAGGTAATCCCCGGCGTAGTACGCCCCGATGGCGGCGTTGCCTCCCTCCATCTTCAGGAAGATCTCGTCCATAACAAAGGCCTGGTAGACCCCCCGGCTCTTGGCGTCGGCGATGAGCCCGGCTGCCTCCCGGAGCTCTTTCTCATCGGTGGTATTCACATCGTAACCCAGATAGAGCAGGGCGGTGGCCATGGCGTCCCGGGAGTTGCGGAACATGAGCACCTCCCCGGCGTACCGGTCGTCGAACATGGCGCCCCAGCTTGTGATGGGCTCAGAGACCATGGCGGTGTTGTAGATGATGCCCACAGTGCCCCAGGTGTAGGGGACAGTATACTCGTTGGTGGGGTCGTAGGGCAGGTTTTTGAACCGGTCGTCAATGAGGGAGAAGTTGGGGATCTGGCTGTAATCCAGCTTCTCCAGCATCCCCTCCTCCATGAGCTGGGAGATCATGTAGTCCGAGGGGACGATCACGTCATAGTCCCCCGCGCCGCTTTTCAGCAGGGAATAGAGGGCCTCGTTGCTCTCAGCGGTCTGGTAGTTTACCAGGATGCCCGTCTCCTCCTCAAACTGGGTGATCAGGTCCTCGTCGATATACTCCCCCCAGGAGCACACGTTGACAACGGGCTTGCGGGTGTTGTGGAAGGCCCCCACCCCCGCGGTGATGAGCAGGACCCCGCAGGCCCCCGCCGCGGCAAAGCGAACCAGGGGAGGGACGGTGCGGGGCTTTTGCCGGGCCATCTCCGCCACGGTGGCGGAGGGGGCCGCCTGCCGCCGGGCGGTCTGCTTTTCCAGCCGGGCCTCCCGGATGTTGATGATGGCCAGCAGCAGCAGGACCGACACGAACAGCAGGGTGGAGATGGCGTTGATCTCCGGACTCACCCGCTTCTTGGTCATGCCGTAGATGGTCATGGCCAGGGTGGAGGAGGCCGACCCGGCGGTAAAGTAGCTGATGATAAAGTCGTCGATGCTCATAGTGAAGGCGGTGAGGGCCCCGGACACGATGCCCGGCTTGATCTCGGGGAGGATCACCTTCCAGAAAGCCTGGAACCAGGTGCACCCCAGGTCCTGGGCTGCGTCAATAAGGTTCTTGTCCAGCTGCCGCAGCTTGGGACTTACCGACAGCAGCACATAGGGGATGTTGAAGGTGATGTGGGCAATGAGCAGGGTGGGAAAGCCCAGGGTGAGCCGGGTGGGCAGAACAACAAGGCCCTGGATCGAATTGAACCAGAGGGCAAAGTCCTTCCACAGGGCGAAGAAGGCCACGAAAAACAGGCACATGGCCACGCCCGTGACGATATCGGCGTTCATCATGGGGATATTGTTGATGGTATTGAGGGTATTCCGGGTCCGCCGCCGCAGGCCGTAGAATCCGATGGCGGCAAAGGTGCCGGCGATGGTGGAGATCACCGTGGCCAGCAATGACACCAGAAGGGTGGTATAGAGGCTGCGCATGATGATCCGGTTCTGAAAAAGCTCCTTATACCAGTGGAGGGAGAAGCCCCCCCACACCACGTTGCTGTTATTCTGGTTGAAGGAGAAGAAGATCAGCAGAATGATGGGGGCATAGAGAAAGAGGAACACCAGAAAGGTGAAAAAGCGGCTGAAAACGGAATTTTTTTTCATAGGACCACCGCCTGTTCCTCGCCCTCACCGAAGCGGTTCATGACCCACATGCAAAGGACCACCACGACCATCATCACCAACGCGATGGCGGCCCCCAGCTGGGGGTTGTAGGCCCCGCCTAAAAACTGCTGCTCGATCAGGTCCCCCAGCAGGTACTCGGTGCCGCCCCCCAGCATGGTGCTGATGGCGAAGGTGGACACGCTGGGGACAAAGACCATGGTGATGCCGCTGAGTACCCCCGGCAGGGACAGGGGGAAGATGACCCGGCGGAAGGCCACCACGTTGTCGGCCCCCAGGTCGTGGGCCGCCTCCACCAGGGAGTGGTCCAGCTTGATGATGACCGAGTAGATGGGCAGGATCATAAAGGGCAGGTAGTTATACACCATGCCCAGCACCACAGCCCCCTGGGTGTCGATCATCTTGAAAGGCCCCAGGCCGAACAGGCCCAAAAACTGGTTAATGAGGCCGTTATTCTCCAAAATCGCCATCCAGGAGTAGGTCCGCAGCAAAAAGTTCATCCACATGGGCAGCATGATGAGCACTGTGGCCAGCCGCTGAAACCGCTGCCCCTCCCGGCTCAGGAGATAGGCCACGGGATAGCCGATGAAAAGACAGATGACCGTGGCGATGCCGGCCAGCCGGAAGGAGCGGATAAACACCACGGTATAGGTCCCCATGGCGCTGAAGTTGGCCAGGGTGAAGCCCCCCTCCGCACCGGAGAAGGCATAGACCAGGATCATCAGAATGGGAGCCACCACGAAGAGGGCCATCCAGATCACATAGGGGATGGTGAAGGCTTTAGTCCGTTTCATCGCTGCCCTCCGACCCGGCGGGGTCCCCGCTCAGCTCGTCGTACTCCTCGGAGTAGGAGCTGTAGTCGCCGAACATACCGGAGTACCGGCTCTTGTGCATGATGTGGATGCCGTCGGGGTCGATCTTCACCCCGATCCTGGCTCCCACCGGGGAGTAGTCGGTGGTCTGGATGAGCCACTTGAAGCCCTGAAAATCCACGATGATATCGTAGTGCATCCCCTTGAAGGTGACCTCGGTCACCGTGCCGGTGATCTGGCCCTGCTCCACCGGGACGATGTCGATGTCCTCGGGGCGGATGACCACATCCACCGGCTCGCCCGGGGCGAAGCCCCCGTCCAGACAGGGGAACTTCTTGCCGTACATTTTTACGACCTTATCCTCCGGCATCACCCCGTCGATGATGTTGGACTCCCCGATAAAGTCGGCCACAAAGGCGTTTTTGGGCTCGTTGTAGATATCCTGCGGTGTGCCGATCTGCTGGATGTTGCCCTTGTCCATGACCACCACCGTGTCCGACATGGTGAGGGCCTCCTCCTGGTCGTGGGTCACGTAGATGAAGGTGATGCCCACCTCCCGCTGGATCCGCTTAAGCTCCACCTGCATATCCTTCCGGAGCTTCAGGTCCAACGCCCCCAAGGGCTCGTCCAGGAGCAGCACCTGGGGCCGGTTGACGATGGCCCGGGCGATGGCCACCCGCTGCTGCTGCCCGCCGGACAGGGAGCTGACGCTCCGGCTGCCGTAGCCGGGCAGGTTCACAAGCTCCAGGGCCTCCTCCACCCGGCGGGTGATCTCGGCCTCGGGGGCCTTGGCGATGCGCAGACCGAAGGCCACGTTCTCAAAGATGTTCATGTGGGTGAACAGGGCGTACTTCTGGAACACCGTGTTCACCTGCCGTTTATGGGGCGGCACGTCGTTACATCGTCGGCCGTCAAAAAAAACGTCCCCGGAGGTAGGCTTTTGAAACCCACCAATGATCCTCAGCGTGGTGGTCTTGCCACACCCGCTGGGGCCCAGGAGCGTTAGAAACTCTTTATCGTTGATGTAGAGATTGAGATGATCGAGAATGATCTCGTCGTCGAATTTCACGACGCAGTCCGATAGACGGATCAACTCCTTGGACATGTATCCTCCCCCATTCCTTCTTCTGATTTGATAGGTAGAAGAAAGGACGTACCCAGCCGACGGTTGGGTACGTCCTTTGTCGAAACATAATATATACGTAATAGAGGGAAATGTCAATAGGGAGGGGAAGAAATTTTCGCAGGGGGGAAGGGACTATTTTCGAAATCTGTATATGGCGGCCTGAAGAGCCGCGGGGAGCTGTTCCCGTCTCTCTGCTTCCACGGAGAAAAGGGGGTGGGCCCACCCTGTCTCGTCATCGGAATCGACGGCGGTGATACAGTACATATTGCTTGCGGAGAGAAGACCCACGTCGATCATCCCGCCATCGGGATACCGGATCTCCAGCATATCCTCGTCGTCCTCCGCAATAGGGGTGAGCTCGCCACCGCATAGATCAAGGGCGGCATATTCCGCCCACCACCTGAATCCCCAGACTTGGTCAGTCCATTCCCGCTTGGAGAGACCACGAAGCAGAATAGCGTCCAGCCGTTTATCTACAACAAAGGGCGTCAGTCGCCTGAGTGCTTTGAAATAGTCCATACTGTTGATGATATGACCCGTACAGGTCGAAAAGCATAGCTGCCAGCAGAGAATGGGTTCCTCTGCGTCGCAGGAGGGGGTCAGGGGAAGAATGGCGGGGGCGTTTTCCGACAGAACCAGCATACCCCAAAGGAAACCGGGGGGAGAGCGGTACAATTGGGGGCGGATAAAAGACGTCGCCTCCCAGCTGACGGGCGGTTTTCTTTTTGAAAACAGGGCCAATTTCATCACCACCGTATTATTTGAGCATAGGAAATAGGGATTATCCGAAATATTCCCCCACAAAGTAGATACTTTCCCTGGGCACTTCCAGGATTTTATCTTTGAGATATTCCAGCTCCCCTGCATCGGTGGGAAAGTCAAAAATCAACTTATAGGACCACAAGGCCTGGCCTTTCCGCTCAAATTTCTCATTGTCGCTCCGCCGGCCGTATTTGCCGTCCCCCGCCAGGGGGTGGCCCGCGGCGGCGAACTGGGCCCTTATCTGGTGGGTTCGCCCGGTGAGGAGTTCGCACTCCACCAGGGACAGACCGTTTTTGAATTGCACGGTTTTGTACCGGGTGTGGGCCGATTTGCCGCCGGGAACCGGTTTTTTGTAGACGGCGACCTGCTTTTTCTTTTCATCCTTTAACAAAAAGCCCTTCAGATCCCCGGAGGGAGGGTTCATTTTTCCCACCACGGCGGCCAGATAGTATTTGGAGATCTCCCTATCCTTGATTTTATCGTTCATGATCCGCAGGGCCTCGGCGGTCTTGGCGGCGATGACCAGGCCGCCCGTATTCCGGTCGATGCGGTTGCACAGGGCGGGGGCGAAAGAATTCTCCCACTTGGGGCTCCACTCCTTCTTTTGATATAGGTAGGCCTGGATATGGGTGATGAGGGTGGCCACATATTCATGCTCGTCCGGGTGGCACAGAAGCCCTGGCCGTTTGTTGCAGACGATGATATTTTCGTCCTCATATACCACATCCAGTTGGGGCTTAAAGATGGAGAGAAAGGCGTTGTCTTCGGCGGGGGCGTCAAAAAACTCATCGTTGATATAAAGTTGCAAAATATCTCCGGTGTTTATCCGATAGTCCCGCTGGGAGCCTCTGCCATTGACCTTTACCCTCTTGAGGCGGATATATTTTTGGGCAAGGGGGGCGGGGAGGAGGGGTACTGCCTTGCCCAGCCACCGGTCCAGCCGCTGTCCCGCGTCATTTTTGGTGATGGTGAATTCTTTCATAGCGGCTTTTCCTCCTTTGCAAAATATTGTAGCATACGACAAGAAAAAAGGGAAGAAAGTATTTGACACGGCAGGAATTTTTCGTTATAATATCACCTGCACCGTTGTGAGGAGATCATTATGCGTCTTGATTTACGCCACATCATCCATATTCCAGGCGCCAGCCAGGAGTTTTCCTATGAGTTGGACCTCTCCCAGGTCAAGCTTTTTGGAGAGGGACTCTTTGGACGGCCGGTTCACGTCTCCGGCGTTGTACGGAACATGGCGGGGGCCCTGGAGCTAAGGGGAACGGCAAAAACCGTGCTGGATACTCAGTGCGACCGCTGTCTGAAGCCCTTGGCCCTGGAGCTGGAGGTCCCGGTAGAGACCCTTCTTGCTGAAGAACTGGAGGGGGAAGAGAGTGATGAGATCGTCCTCCTGGAAAACGGACAGGCAGACCTGGATGAACTATTTACCACTGCCTGTGTTTTGGCTCTGGATGGGAAGCATCTCTGTTCAGAGGACTGCAAGGGCCTTTGCCCTACCTGCGGCAAGGATCTGAACGACGGGCCCTGTGGCTGCAAAAAGGAATTGGATCCACGCCTCGCCGTCCTGGCGAAGCTTTTGGATAAGAAGGATTCCC
>CANPNN010000035.1 GCA_947575475.1 uncultured Pseudoflavonifractor sp. | reverse complement strand
TTGCTGATGTAGCAGACCTCGGAGTCGATGAGTACTCCGTCCAGGTCAAAGATGACCGCTTTGATGTTGTTCATACCGTCTTACTTCTCCTCCAAAGGGGCGTATTGATAAAGGCCCTGCTGATTCTGAAGGGCGATAAGCCCCTGGGTCCACAGCTCCTCAAAAACAGCCTTATCATTGAAAACCTGGCGGCAAACCAAGATAAGAATGCTCTGCTGCCAAGCCCAGCTTCCGAAATAGGACAGCAGGGCGGGCGTCAGCAGGGATACGCTCCAGGCGGGCCAATGCCAGATAAGTCCGAAAAGTCCGAAGGTGGTCATGACTCCCGATAGGAGCTGTCCCAGGGGGAAGGTGAAGGGCAGCAACAGATAGATGGGCAGGGCAAAGAGAGCCAGAGCGTCCCGGCAGTAGAAAAACCACCCCACCACAAAGGCGGCCGGCAGGATAAACTGGAGCAGGAAGGCCAGGACCACGGAGGGCCGTCCCTGCCCGAACCGCTGGAGCAGGACGGTATATTTCCCCCTGGCGATCCGCAGAACGGCGGTCTTTTTCCGCAGAGCTTCCTGGATCTGGGCATAGTTTTTATATGGGGTATTCCGGTACATAGCGTCCTCCTTTGCTCTGATTACCAAAGCTGCCGGCACGGGGAGAGGCCCACTGCCGGCAGCTTTCGCGTTTCTTTTCCGTTTCTGGGTCCAGCTTAGCGCTGCAGAGGCTTGGCCTTGGTGGGCAGAGCCCCGTTGGTCCGGGGATAGTTGCGCACGTTCAGGTCAATCCCCTTGGCGGTATAGAGCAGATAAGCGAACAACTGGAGCGGCACACAGTACTCCAGGGTGGAGAAGTCTTCATCATTGATGAAGGGGGCCTCCAGGATATGGGAGGAGCTGAATCCCTTCTGGGTTCCGATGGAGTAGACATGGGGGTGCTGCTCGAACATGACCTTGAACAGACCATTAGCCCGCTCATAGCCGTAGGAGGGCGGCGCCACGATGATGGTGTACACATCAGGCTTGATGGAGGCCAGAGGGCCGTGAAGGAACTCCTCCATCTCAAAAGAGAAGAAGGCGTAACGCACAGTCTCCAGGCTCTTGAGAGCGCCCTCTACGGCGGTGCCCCAGTTGGGGCCATAGCCGATAACATAACACTTCTCACAGGGCAGCAGGTCGGCCTTGTTCTCCTCAAACCACTTCTCGGAAGCGGCGATGACATTGTCCAGGTTGTCCACCGTCTTGTGCATCCGGGCCTTAATGGAGGAATACTCCTCCTCGCTGAGCTTTCCGGCGGCCTTGGCGGCCTCCAGGGCCATGATGTACAGGGTCAGGACGGTGCAGGTATAGCCCTTGGTCTTGGGGCCCATGAACTCCCGGTCACAGTCGATGGTGACCTTCCCCTTGGCGATCTGGGTGCAGGTATTGTCCAGATACTCGGTGACCACGAAGTTGTCCATACCCATGCTGTTGGCCCGCTCAATGGCGTCGATGGTGTTGGTGCTCTCCCCCTCCTGGGTCACAGCCACCATCAGGTCAGTCTCGGGATAGAAAACCGACTCATAGTGGGCAAAGTTGTAGGAATTGACCAGCACACAGGGGATCCCCAGCGTTTTCTCCATAAAGTACTTGGCTGTAATGCAGGCATTATTGGAGGTGCCGGAGGCCACCAGCCAGATACGGGAATACTTCTTGGAAGCATACTGCCGGGCAAAGCCAGCGCAGAGCTCATGGCTCTTTTCCACGATTCCCAGCGCGGCTTTGCGGGTCTCGTGGACGTACTCGTACATGGTATGATCCGACATAACAATCTCCTTTTCTTATTACAGAATACCGAAGAACTTACCGACAATGCCCAGGACGATGATACCCACCATGATCCAGGTAGCCTTCACACCCTTCTTCAGGAAGCGATAGATAAGGAAGGTCAGGCCCAGGGGCAGGATCTTGGGGCAGATATCATCGAAAATGGACTGGACATTCAGGGTCACGTCCTGACCGAAGTTAGCTACCAGCGCGATGTTCACCGAAACCATGGAGGCGATCATGCCGCCAATGACCGTAAGACCCATAACGGCGGCCGCCGTAGTGGCCCGGTTCATCAGGCCGCCGGATACCAAAGTCTCAATGGAGTTGGTGCCCAGCTTATAGCCGTACTGTACGCCGTAATAACGGACCAGGAAGTTGGGGATGTTGTAGATGATCAGGAAAAGGATGGGGCCCAGCAGGTTGCCCTGCATAGCCAGGGACACGCCGATACCGGAGCCGATGATCCGGAAGGTGCCCCAGAAGAAGGTGTCGCCGATACCGGACAGGGGACCCATGAGGGCTACCTTGATGGCGTTGATGGAGTTCACATCAAAGTCGGGGTTGGCGCAGGCCTCTTCCTCCATGGCGGCTACGATACCAAGCACGAAGGGAGAGCAAGCGAAGGTGTTGTTATACACCTCGGAATGGCGGGAGCAGGCCTCGGCCAACTTTTCCTTGTCGTCGCCGTAGAGCTTCTTCAGAACGGGAATGATGGAGTAGGCAAAGCCGGGGGCCTGCATACGGTCCATGGAGTAGCAGGCGGGCAGCAGGAAGGCTCTCCAGAAGAGAGAAATGAGGTCCTTTTTAACGATCTTCTTGGATTCAGATTTCATTGACATCGACGCTTACCTCCTTGCTTTGAGTCTCGGAATTGTTGAATACCAGAACGGCCAGGATACCGCCCACGATGGCGACGCCCACATTGGAAAGACCCACCAGGGCCACGGCTACAAAGCCGATGAACAGATAGGGCGCCAGCTTCCGGGTGTAAATGAGCTGCATGAGCAGGGCGAAGCCCAGAGCGGGCAGCATACTGGAGGCGACGCTGATACCGCTGGTGATGAACTCGGGGATGACCTCAATGAGCATCTCGAACAGGGGGGCGCCGGCAAGCATACCCACCAAAACCACCAGGAAGGGGAAGAAGAAGTAGTTGAACAGGCCCAGCCACTGGCAGATCTCCATGGTCCGGGTATCCGCCACCTCGGCGGCCTTCTTGGAGCGCTCGCTGAGGATGTGGTTGAGGGGGATCCAGGTGAGGTAACCGATGGTGGTGCCGAAGGCGGAGATAGGCAGCGCCAGGGTGAGGGCCACCTCCATGCCGGTGCCGCTGCCCAGGGTGAAGGCGGTGCACAGGGCGCTGCCCAGGGTGATCTCGGGCATGCCGGAGTGGGCGCCGATACCCACCAGACCCATGCTCAGCAGCTCGAACTGGGCGCCGAACATCATGCCGGCCACCGGGTCCCCGTAGATGAAGCCTACCAGGGTGCCCACGATCAGGGGCCGCTGGATCATGGTCATGCCGAAGATACGGTTATCGATCTTACAAAGACCGGCAACCAAAGCGACCAGGAATGCTTTTAGCAACATAATGTAATTCCTCCTTTTAACCTGATTGGGAGGCTTTTCGCAGAGAAGCCTCCAGATTGACGAACTTGTCGGAAGGCGTGGGCAGCATACCCACGGGGATTCCGGAGTCCACCACCTTCAACAGAGCCTGAACGTCCTCTCCCGTCAGGTTCAGATTGTCGGCAATACAAGGGGCCTTTTTCCGCACCCCGCCCACGGTCAGCCGCTGGATCCCAGGAACGCCCAGAGCCACCCGGGCCGCGTCCTGGGGGTCGGAGACCAGAGCCATGATGTGATACTTCTGGCTGTCGGGGCCGTTGAGGAAGTGAATGCCCTCCTCCACACTGCGGAAGCCGTACTTCACCGCAGGAGGGACCGCCATTTTCAGGGCCATCTTTCTGGTGTTGTCATTTACGATGGCGTCATTGATCACCAACAGCACGTTGGCGTCCAGGAACCGGGTCCAAGAAATAGCCACCTGGCCGTGGATCAGTCTGTCGTCCAAATGAAGCGCTTTGATCATATTTCATCCTCCGTGTTCTCTTGCCGGGCCATATCGTTGACATACAGGATCTGCTCATGGCCCACCTGTTGAAGGTTCTTTACCAGTTCCTCCACCGGAACGCTCTCGTCGGAGAAGCCGGCCTCCAGCACCAGGCCCAGGTTCATCCCGGCGATGATGTGGAGCTTTCTGGTGGTGATGTACTCGGTCAGGGCATTGGTGATACTCCCGCCGAATACATCGGTGATGGCGACGATCTCGTCCTCCGGGTCATACTGGGAAAATATCTCGTCGATCATCCCCATTACCGTCTCCCGGGAGTCACTCATGGTCACGCTGATGGAGCGGAACCCATGGAAGGTCTCCTCGCCTGCGATCAGTCCGGCGCTTCTCAGGATCGCCTCTGATAACGGTCCGTGAGAAGCTGTCAGAAAACGTCTCATACACACATACCCCTCTCTTGATTGGCGTTTGCGTCTGTTGTCATACCGACCTCAATTCCCCCTTTCAGACCAAGTCACTTCCCTATTGTCCCCTATAATGTATAGCATAAGGAACAAATTATCATGACAATACTATCATATGTATATACAAAATGCAAGACCTTTTCTTTTGTTTCTTCCTTTGATTTTTCAAAAAACGACAAACGGCCCGGGAAAAGCCCTGTGATTCTGTTTCCCCAATTCCTTGAAAAACGAAGGATTTTCAGCCCCTCATTAAATGTATATACATTTCGGCGAAAATGATATTTCTGGCTTGACCTTTTGTTTCCAAATCTGTATAATGAATGTACAATCAGGAAGGGGAACTTTATTGAATATGTCTCATAAAATTCCGAAATATAAAGAAATAGCCGATGAGATCTGGCGCCAGATCCAGACCGGTAAGCTCAAAGCCGGGGATCAGGTCATGACGGAGAATGAGCTCTGCGAACACTACGGAGTCAGCCGCATGACCGCCCGAAAGGCCCTGGAGTCTCTGGCGGCGGAGGACATTGTCCGCCGGACAGCGGGCAAGGGCACCTTTGTCAACTCCATCCGGGTGGAAAAAAAGCCGGGCGGTAGCCACCAGCTTTAGCGACGACATCCGCTCGGCAGGGATGGAGCCAGGCTCCATTTTAGTGGAATACCGGACCCTGCGGGGCTCCGAACTGCCGGGGGCTATCGCGGAGGAACTGGACGTCAAACCTGACGAGCTTGTCCACAGCGTCTGCAGGATCCGCACCGCCGACGGACTGAAGGTGGCCCTGAACTACACCTACATTCCTTGCAGTATCCTGCCCGCCTTGGACACCCGGATGCTGGAGGGCTCCATCTATGAATACATCACCAAGCAATATGGCCTGGACATCTGCGGCGGCCCTCTGACTAACGAGGCAGTGTTGCCCACTCCGGAGCAGAAAGAACTTTTGGGCATTGGGGACTGCGCGCTGCTCCAGACCAGCCACCCCAGTTTTTTAGCCGATGGCAGGCCCTTTGAGTACACTATCACCTATTATGTGAATAGCCGTATCGTCTATACCCACAACTACCCCAGGCGGGAAAACCGCCACCATAGCTGGCAGTATACCGGGAGCCGATGAGTAAGGGCGTATTTTCCAAAATTCCGGTTTTGTCCAAAGCCCATTTTAAAAGCTCCGTGGAGACATTATGTCTCCACGGAGCTTTTATCGCTATCTACCTACCATCTATGTAACATCAAGATACGTTTCTCAGCAAAAACATACCTCAATTTGAGGCACGTTTCCGGGACCGTTGTTCCCGCTTCCGGTCCCAAGATAGCCAAAGCCGCCTCTTTGGCGGCTTTTCGTTTCGGGTGTTTTCCCCTTAATCGCCAACCACTCCGCCGCCCGGTTCCAATCAAGGTCCGCCCCGCCCCATCCCACGAAGGCGGGCCGCATAGGTTTCAGGCGGCTTGGGACGGAGGCTGACGCCCTGAACCAGATTTCGTATAAAGGGGTCTATCCCCAGTACGGCAAGGGCCGCCTGTTTCTTCAGGTGTTCATATTCTTCATCGGTCATCCAAACGCTGACGTGTCGCCTGCCGGTTCTCATGTTCTACTTCTCTCTTCCGTGTGGGGTTTCAGGGGCTTCGCCCCTGACAAGCGAAATTCGTGCTACCAAATTCCATGCTGGCGCAGACTTTGACTGCGGTATTTCGATACGAATTTATAAGTTGAATTGCCGGGCCGACCAGACCTGCCCATTCCAAAATGGATTTCTCTTTTTCCCCATGCACATGGTCAGCGCCTGCTTCCCGCAGGCGTTGCATTTTTGAAAGGGCCTGTCGAGATTATAGGCGATCCGGGGCAGATACCCCCCGTCCTCCAGCAGAGTGAACAGCGGGAAAAAAATGGCCATAGGGGGCAGCATAACGCTGACCACCCACGCCAGCACCCGGTAGACCCCCAGCACCAAGACCCCGTGGAGCCACTCCGGAGCATGGAGCCAGGCAAAAAGCTCGCTGAGTCGGTCCTGTCCCCAGAAAAGGGCGGCGGAGAGAAGCTGGGAGGGGTAGTTCGCCCCCACGATGGTGAGCCAGAACACCACCGCCACCAGGGCTATCATAATGGGGTATCCCGTCCGCCTGCTGGTGAGGATCCGGTCCAGGGTCCGGTCCGTTTCGCTGTAGCCGCCCTCCCGGGTGGTCACCCCCCGGCACAGCCACTCTGCCGTGGATACCAGGGCGGAGACCAGCAGATCCTTGAACCGCTCTCCCCCAAATCCCCACCGGGCCAGCTCCTCCCGCTGCTCCCGGGCGGCGGCCAGCAGCTCCTCCCTCTCCGCCAGCTTCTCCCCCAGATAATCCTCCGCCTCTCCCAGCAGTCCCTCGTCCCCCTCCAGCAGCTTCAGGGCCAGCCAGCGGGGATTCAGCCTCTCCCCCCATCCCTCCGGGATCAGGGGGAGAAGGGCGGCCACCGCCTCTTCGATCCGTTGGGGATAACGGACGGCCGGCCTCCTGGCCGCCTCCCCCTCCGCCGCCCTGTCCAGGGCGGTGAGAAATGCGTCCAGGGTCCGTTTCTTCCGGGCCACCGTCCCCACCACCGGGACCCCCAGCCGCTCCGAGAGCAGCTTCAGATCCAGGCGGATGCCCTTCCGCTCGGCCTCGTCCATCAGGTTGACGCACACCACCACCCTGGGACACAGCTCCATGGTCTGGAGCACCAGGTTCAGGTTCCGCTCCAGACAGGTGGCGTCACAGACCACCGCCACCGCGTCAGGGGAGCCGAAGCAGATAAAATTCCGGGCCACCTCCTCCTCAGCGGAGTGAGCCATAAGGGAGTATGTACCGGGCAGATCCACCAGCACATAGCCCCTCCTGCCCCTTTGGCAGCGGCCCTGGGCGGTGGTCACCGTCTTTCCCGGCCAGTTTCCCGTGTGCTGGTTCATTCCGGTAAGGGCGTTGAATAAGGTAGATTTCCCCACGTTGGGGTTCCCTGCCAGGGCGATGACCCGGTCGGTGGGGGCCTCCTTCCGGATGACCAGCTCGCCGTCCACCGCCCCCAGCCCGGTGGACGCATGTGTAAGCCCCACGGCCTTACACCGGCTCCAGGAGCACGTCCCGCCCGTCCTGATCCCGAACGGCGATGACGGCCCCCCGGATAAGGAAGGCGGCCGGGTCTCCCCCGGGGCTGCGGCCCAGGCACTCCACCCGCGTATTCTCAATAAGTCCAATGTCCAAAAGCCGCCGGCGCATGGCCCCGGTGGAATGTAACGCCCGGACCACTCCCCGCTGGCCGGGGCGCAGGTCGCATAGGCTGACAGTCTGTTCCATATGAAAAACACCCTTTGCGGTAAAAGTTTTAACGGACTGGGCGGAAGCCCGGTCATTCCAACCTATGGCGAAAAGGGCCATATGGTGACAGGTGATTGACGGCAGGGGGAGAGGCGTGGTACAATAAGGGCGGATCTGCGGGCATGATGAAATTGGTAGACATGCGAGATTTAGGTTCTCGTGGAGCGATCCGTCGGGGTTCGAGTCCCCGTGCCCGCACCACGCCGGAGCAAAGCGGACTTTGCTCCGGCATTTTTTGGCAAAAAAGCCGTCCGCCCCGTTTCAGGATCCCGCCCTTTGGGCGGGATCCTTTCCCTTCGCTCCCCAACCCCTCCCCTTTCCGAAAGATTGACGTAGGTTTATCGGTATGATACAATTCTGATGGCAAACAACGCAAAACCGGCAGGGGTCCGGCCCCGGCTTCCCTTTTTCCGGGAGGGGCGGCGGGCCTTCCGCCATATATTTTCAGAGGGGGATCACCCATGAAACAGAAAAAGCTCCTATCTCTGCTGCTGAGCCTGACCCTGCTCCTCTCCCTGGCCCTCCCCGCCTTTGGAGAGGACGTCTCCTCCGATGTTCCGGACCCTGCGGAGCAGACTGAACAGCCGGTCTCCTCCGCTGTTCCGGACCCTGCAGAGCAGACTGAACAGCCGGTCTCCTCCGCTGTTCCGGACCCTGCAGAGCAGACCGAACAGCCGGACTCCTCCGCTGTTCCCGACCCCGCAGAGCAGAGCGAACAGCCGGACTCCGCCGGACAGACAGAGCCGCCGGAGGAGCCCGATCTCCCCTCCTTCCCTGACGTGGAGGGCCACTGGGCCCGGAACGTCATTGAAAAGTGGCACTCCTTCGGGGTCATCGCCGGCGATACCTGGACAGGGGCCTTCCGGCCTGACGATTTTCTCTCCCGGGCCGAGTTCGCCACCCTCCTGAACCGGATCATGGGCTATCCCCTTTTGGAGATCAAGCATTTCAGCGACGTACCCGCCGACACCTGGTACGCCGAGACCATGTCCCGGCTCAACTCCGCCGGCGTCATCCAGGGGGACGGCAACAACATGGTCCGCCCCAAGGACCCGGTGACCCGCCAGGAGGCGGTGGTCATCCTCTGCCGCGCCTTGGGCGTCGAGGAGCAGGAGGCCAGCGTAGACTTCCTTGACGCGGAGGAGATCGCCCCCTGGGCGGCGGGCGCCGTGGGCGCGCTCTACAACCTGGGCGCCATCCACGGCTGGGAAGGCTCCTTCGATCCCCAGGACCCCATCACCCGCTGTCAGGCGGTCATCCTGCTGGACAATCTCATCGGCGGGGCCATGACGGTGCCCGGCGTCTGGACCCAGGACGTGTCAGGGGATCTTTACATCTGCACCAAGCAGGCCCGCCTGGAAAATATGACCGTCACCGGCGACCTGATCCTCACCACCGGGGTGGACTCGGGGGACGTGACCCTCTCCGGTGTGACCGTGGAGGGGGACCTGAAGGTCCTGGGCTGCGGGGAGAGATCCCTCCACATCCAGTCCGGCTGTCAGTTTGAAGGGGACGTACTCCTCTCCAAAACCATTGAGGGGAGCCTCCGGGTGGTAAACGAGAGCGACGAGCCCATCCCCTCCGTCCAGGTGGTCAGCGGCAGTTCCACCGTGATTCTGGAGGGCGCTATGACCTCCGTGACCCTGGGCTGCGATGTTCCCCTGATCCTCCGCAAGGCTGCGGTGGAGACCCTTTCGATCTCCGCCCCCAATGCCGACCTCACCGTGGAGGCGGAAAGCGCCCTCTCCTCCCTGACCGTTGAGGAGCAGGCCAAGGACGCCGGGATCACCACTGCGGGCGTCATCACCACCCTCACCGCCCACGCCGCCGCCAAAATCACCAACTCCGGCAAGATCGAGACTGCCCACGCCGCCGCCAGCGGCCTTGTGCTGGCGGGAAAAGCGCCCAAGGCCGTCACCATGATCTCCGGGGTATCCCGCCCCAAAGACGGCGACGGGAAAACCATCTCCAACATCACCATCAAAGATGATAAGGGCAGGTCATGACCATGAACAACAACCTGACAAAAAAAGACATCCAGCTCATGGAGCAGGAGCTGACCCACCGGCTCACCGTCCTGCGCCCCAAGCTTCTGGAGGAGGTCAAGACCGCCCGGGCCTTCGGGGACCTGTCGGAAAACTTCGAGTACAAGGCCGCCAAGCAGGAGAAAAACCGGAACGAGAGCCGCATCCGCTACCTGCAAAACATGATCCGCACCGCCCACATCGTGGAGGAGGCCCCCAGGGGGGACGGGGCGGCCCTCTACGACAAGATCACCGTCACCATGGCGGACGGCAAACAGGCCACCTACCAGGTGGTGACCACCATGCGCACCGACCCCCTCCACGGCCTTATCAGTATGGAATCCCCTGTAGGCAAGGCCCTATTGGGCCGCAAGGCGGGGGACCGGGTCCACATCCAGATCGACGAGAAATTCGGCTACGACCTGACCATTGAAACCATCGAAAAAGGACAGGATGACAGTTCCATACCACTAAACAGCTATTAAGGGGAGGTAAAAATGGACCAAGAACTTCTGCTGGAGGCCGCCTGGAAGGCCCGGGAAAACGCCTACACCCCCTACTCCAACTTCAAAATCGGGGCCGCCGTGCTGGGGGCGGACGGAAACGTCTACACCGGCTGCAACATTGAAAACGCCAGCTTCGGCATGACCGAGTTCTGCCAGAGCTGGGACGTACCGGTCTACCTCAGCGGCCTGGGCCGCTCCAAGATTTGGATCCACACCGTGGGCGAGCTGTGCCCCCTGCCCTTTGTCACGTTTGAAAAGGACAAGGACTGACCCCCAAAAAAAATGCGAGCCCCTTTTCCGTTGTAAATGGGGCTCTCTCT
>CANPNN010000034.1 GCA_947575475.1 uncultured Pseudoflavonifractor sp. | reverse complement strand
TCTGCACCGAGACCGTGGAGCCGGGCAGCGACAACCCCTACATCAACATCATCGCTTGCCGCACCGCCGATCTGGAGAACGAGACCTATCTGAAGGTCCTGGCCGCTTACCAGTCCGCCGAGACCGCCCAGGCCATCGAGGACATCTATCACGGCCTTTATATCCCTGCCTTCCAGTATTGATTTGAAAAAAGAAAAGAGACGGACTGTTTCCGGTCCGTCTCTTTTCCCATCTAATGATAAAGAGGAGGTCCCACCATGGATTTTTGCAAAGAGGCGGAGGCGTTGGCCCCCTATCTCTCCTCCCTGCGCAGGGAGTTCCATATGCACCCTGAGGTGAGCCGGAAGGAGTTTTGGACGGCGGAGCGCATTGAAAAGGAGCTGGACGAGATCGGCATTACCGACCACCGGCGTATCGACGGAAGCGGCGTTTACGCCGTCTTTCACGGAGAAAAGCCCGGGGAGCGGGTCATGACCCTCCGGGCGGACATTGACGCGTTGCCCATTCAGGAGGAGAACGGGGAGCTGGGCTACTGCTCCCGGGAGGAGGGGGTCATGCACGCCTGCGGCCATGACTGCCACGCCGCGGGGCTTTTGGGAGGAGCCAGGCTGCTCTATGCCCACAAAGCTGAGTTCGGGGGAGAGGTGCGGCTGTTTTTCCAGCACGCCGAGGAGATCGGCTACGGGGGACGGGTGTTTGTGAAGGAGGGGCTGCTGGAAGGCTCCGGACGGGTGTTCGGGGTCCATGTGGCCTCCGACCTGCCGGTGGGGAGCGTGGGGGTGAAGGCGGGACCCAACAACGCCAGCGTGGACTATTTTAAGATCACCGTCCGGGGCAAGGCCGCCCACGTCTCCACCCCCCACCTGGGGGTGGACGCCCTCTATATCGCCAGCCAGATGGTGGTGGGGATCCAGGCTTTGGTGACCCGGCGGACCTCCCCGGTGGATCCCCTGGTCATCGGGGTGGGGAAGCTGACGGCGGGCACCGCCTACAACATCGTGGCCGAGGAGGCGGAGCTGGAGGGGACGGTCCGGGCCATGACCCCGGAGACCCGGAGGAACGCCCGGGAGTGGATCGACGCTCTCTGCGCCCAGACCGCCCGGCTCTACGGCGGCACGGCGGAGGTGGAGTGGGTGGACTACGCCACCCCCCTGGTGAACCCGGATCTGGGGTGCCGGGAGGCGGGGGAGATCGTCAGCGACCTCTTTGGAGCCCAGGCCCTCATCACCGACCGGCCCATCTCTTTGGGAGGGGACGACTTTGCGGAGTTTTTGCTGACGGTACCGGGGTGCTACGCCTATGTAGGCACGCGAAGCGACGACCCCCATACCCAGTATCCCCTCCACAACGGGCACGTGGACATGGACGAGGGGGCCTTGCCCGTGGCCGCCGCTCTGCATGCGGAGTATACCTGGAGGTATTTGATGGGAAAGCTGGAAGAAAGGTAAAAAATATCGGATATCGTTCTTGAAAAGTTTGAAATTTTGGAGTAAAATGGAAGAAGAGGCCGCGGGAAAAGAACATTTCACCATAAATCATCGTATTGCACAAAATGATATCAAAAACTTTGTATAATACGACGATAAAAAATGAAAGTTTTTCTATAATTTGTAACTGGTTTTGTAACCGGCGTATGCTATCATATCTACAGCGGTAGGGTGGCACAAAGATACGTATCTTTGCCGTTATGCCCTCCGGGCATAACGAAAACCTTTCCATTCCAACGGGGAGAGGGATCGGACCACAAGGACCTGGGCGGTATCTCCGTTCCGGGACCGCCGCATATGATAAGAAGGAATTGCAAAAGGCGTACGCCTTTTGCCCTGTCCCCTTCGGGGGGACAGGGTAAAAGATCCTTACGTTCCGAGAGCGCGAGAGGTTGAGACGATGACTGGAAAAGAGATGAAAAAGCTACGCCGCGAGGAGCTGCTGGAGATGCTCATTGAGCAGACCAAGCGGGGGGACGACCTGGAGCAGGAGATCGCCGGGCTGCGGCAGAAGCTGGAGAGCCGGGAGATCGTGCTGCAGGAGGCCGGGACCCTGGCCGATGCGGCGCTTCAGCTCAACGATATCTTTAAGGCCGCCGACTGCGCTGCGGCGCAGTATCTGGAGAACGTCCAGAAGCTGGCGGAGCGGCAGAAGGAGGCCCTGGAGCGCGCCGAGGAGGAGACCCGCCGGAGGACGGAGCAGCAGCTCAGCGAGGCCGCGGAAAAATGCAGGGCCATGGAGGCGGAGTCGGAACAGAAATGCCTGGCGATGAAGCAGGCGGCCCAGAGGGAGGCGGATGCCTATTGGGCGGAGGTCTCCCAGCGGATCGAGAAGTATCTGGAGGACCACGAGGAGCTGACCCAATGGCTGCTCCGGCGCAGAGAGAGCACAGCACAGGAGGAGGAAGCGTGAGAAGGAACAGGCCCCGTGAGATCCCGGACGTGGACCTTCTGGAAAAGGAGCTGAGCCGGGAGAAATACCGGAAACGCTACCGCAAGGTCCTGCGCAGCACCATATATACCCTTATCACCGTGGCGGCTGCGGCGGTTTTGGTGGCCACGCTCCTGCTCCCGGTGCTTCAGATCACGGGCACCTCTATGGCGCCTGGGCTGGTGGAGGGGGACGTGGTGGTCTCCCTGAACGGCTCCAGGTACGCCCCCGGCGACGTGATCGCCTTTTATTTTGATAACAAGGTCCTGGTCAAGCGGGTCATCGCCACCGCGGGCCAGTGGGTGGATATAGACGAGGATGGGTCGGTCTATCTGGACGGGGAGTTGCTGGAGGAGCCGTACCTTACGGAGAAGGCTCTGGGGCAGTGCAATATCGAGCTTCCCTATCAGGTCCCCGAATCCAAGATCTTTGTGATGGGCGACCACAGGAGCGTCTCCCTGGACTCCCGGAATACGGCGGTGGGATGCGTGTCCGATGAGCAGATCGTGGGCCGGCTGGTGTTCCGGGTCTGGCCTTTGGAGGGCTTTGGGCCCATCTGAGACGGAGCGGAGCAAATAGAAGGAAAGGAGGGAGCGCACAGATGGAGAGAGTCAGAAGACAGGCCCAGCAGTACCTGCGCAAACAGCGCAGGGTCAACCGCTGGCACAAAGTCGTGAATGTCATGGGCGGTATTGTGGTTTTCTGCACCACCTATGCGCTTATCCTCCCTGCTATCACGATGACCACTCCGCTGGTGTGTGAGATCCCCGAGCACACCCACACCGAGGAATGCTATCAGGTGGAGAGCGTTGTTCCGGGCCGGGAGCCGGCCTGTGGACTGACCGAGGCCGAGGCCCATACCCACGGCGAGGACTGCTATCGGGCAGAGAGCCGGGAGGTCTGCGGGCTGGAGGAGGCGGAGGGGCATACCCACACCGACGAATGCTATGCCCGGGTCCGGAGCGGGCTGACCTGCACCCAGACGGACGAGACGGTGGAGACCACCGTGGAGAAGCAGGTGGAAAAAGAGGTGGAGCGGCAGGAACCCAAGGAGACTGTCGATGAGAACGGACAGGTGACGGTGGAGTACGAGACGGTCACCGAGACGGTGGTGGAGACAGTGACCGAGACGGTCACCGAGACCGTTCCCCACACCCATACCGACGAGTGCTACGAGTGGGAGGAGAGGCTGAGCTGCACCCTTCCGGAGTCGGAGGGGCACACCCACGACGAGGGATGCCAGGGGGAGGGGGAGCCGGTCCTGACCTGCGAAAAGCCGGAGACCGAGGGCCACACCCACACCGGGGAATGCTGGCCGGAGGATGAGAGCCAGGGGGAGGCCGTGGAGGTCCGGACCCTTATCTGCGGACAGGCCGAGCACACCCACGACGACAACTGCTATCTGGACCTGGAGCTGGAGGAGAAGGATCCTTACCACTGCGGATACCAGGCCGAGCACACCCACGGCCAGGAGTGTTACTTTGAGGACGGTGTGCTGAAGTGCACCATCCCGGAGCATACCCACACCGAAGAGTGCCTGGAGGAGCCGCTGCCCGAGCCTGAGCCCATGGAGCTGAGGGAGACCTTTACCGCCGAGAGCGAGGACGGGGCGGTGATCCTCACCCTTCACGTCGACGGCACGGTACTTCTGCCCCAGACGGTGAGCGCTGAGGAGACCGCCGGAGAGGCCGGGTTCCGGTTGGCGGTCACCGAGAGCGAGGATATGGACGCCCGGGGCGAGTATGCCGAGCTGGCCAACCAGGAGGGCGAGGTGGTGGCCATGGGGGTCCTGGACTACACCCTTACCTTTCACGATGCGGAGCTGGACCTCTCCGGGTGTGAAGTCACCGTGGAGGTGACTCCCACCGAGGCGTTCCGGCAGTATATGGACGACCCGCAGACCCTGGGTCTTATGACTCTGGATCTGGTGGATGCGGACGCTGCCGGGGACGGAGCCATCGACGGGGAAGCGGCGGAGACGATGGAAGTGATGTTCACCGCCTACACTGAGCGGCGGGGCACGGTAGCCTACGTCCTTACCCGGGGAGCCAACCCCACCTTCACCGTGGAGTATTACGCCAGGCTGGAGCGGGTGACGACGGAGGACGGGACTTCCAATACCCCATTCACCATCATCGATACCGAGGGGGGCGTCCTGCCCCAGAATGGCAAAGATCCCGCCGTCGCCAACCTGTATCTGAGCGAGGATGCCGAGACCAAGAACCAGATCGTCACAAAGAAGACGCTGACCCGGATCTACAAGACGGAGACTTTTGAATACAGCTCCGCCCCCGGGCTCAAATATATCAATATCATCCTCACCAACCAGAAGAGCAACTATGACCTGGTGGAGATCTGGAGCAAGCAGGAGGATGATGGGGAGGACGCGTGGGTCATCCACGAATATGACCCCAGGACCACCCGTATCACCAACCGGCCGGAGACGGCCGAGGCCGACAGCAACTTTATCCTGATCACCAGCGGCACCCAACTGTGTATGGTCTACGAGCCCAAGCGGGAGATGGAGAAGGTGGAGACCAACTTCTACGACTACAATGTCACCGATGGTAAGATCTATAACGCGCCGGATGACGCCAGGCTCGGGGTCAATGGACGGGAGGTCACCACCCAGGACGATAACTTGACCTGGGCCAACGTCAACCAGCAGGGCATCAACCATAAAGACAATTACAGCGGTACCGGCGGCAAGCTGGCGTTTGGTAATGGTCCCAAGGTTCTTCCCACCGGCTTGGGCGATCAGCAGTGGGTCTGGAACGGGATAACGAATATGCCCAACCAGACAAACGGCACGGTCGGGTTCAGCGGCTGCACCTTCGGCCTGGTCCAGAATGCGCTGAACGGCGGACACATCCAGTATAACATCAATTCTCCTCACCTCTTTAACGATGGAACGGCCATTGGCAAGACCTCGGTCAACGACCGTCAGTTGGGCTTCGGCCGGGTGGGCGATACCTGGACGCTCAGCTGCGTGTATCAGGACGGCGTGGAAGAGCCTATCCTCAGCGGTCTGGAAATTTTTAAAGAGAGATGGAACTGGAATAAGACCAAAAAGATCTACGGCAATGACTTCTGGCCTCTGGACGATCTGGCCGGGACCCCCGGACACGACTTAAAGCACGGCAATAAGGATCTGACAGAGATGAGAAAGGCTGCCGGAGCCACAGATGACACAAGTTTCCCCGTCACCGACTTTGGCGGCGACCACAACGCATACTTTGGTATGCAGTTCGGTGTGGAGTTCAGCCTTACCAACTCATATGTTGGCCCCTTGGAGTACTACTTCTTCGGCGATGACGATATGTGGGTGTATTTAGTAGAAAAATCGGACGACAACAAAAGCATAGTGGAAAGCAGGCTGATCTGCGATATCGGCGGCGTTCACTACGCGGTGGGAGAGTATGTAAACCTTTGGGACTATATTGACGAGGGAGATTTCTACGAAAAGGACGGAGAGGGAAACCTCCTGCGAGACGAGGCGGGCAACCCCATTGAGAAGCACGGGGAGCCCAAACTGGACGAGAAGGGCGAGCCAAGGCTTGACAAGGACGGGAACCCGCTGTACGAGGACTATATCAAGAAGTACGAGCTTTACTTCTACTACACCGAGCGGGGCGCGTCCGGCTCCACCTGCTGGATGCAGTTCACCCTTCCCACCGTGGTGGGGCTGGACCTGGAGGAGCTGCTGGAGCAGCAGGTCAGCGAGGACACCGGCTCCCTCTGGATCCAGAAAGAACTCAGCGGCATTGAAAATACCCAGGACTTTGAGTTCAAGCTGGAGCTGAGTGGAGAGGCCCCTGACAACTACATGGTGATGGGGGCCAACGGCGGGCTGCTGGAGGGCGATAACGCTCTGTCGTATATCGGAGCGGGCGACCACTTCCGGCTGCAGGCCGGCGACATCCTGGTCATCAAGGGACTGCCCAAGGAGACCACGTACAAGATCACAGAGATCAAGCCGGGCAGCGAGCCTGACGAAAACGGCAATTATCCTGACCCTGACGGGTATCACACCGAGATCACCACCTCCATTGGCTCTGAGGTGAGGTTGGAGACGGGATATACCACCTCCGGCGTCATCACGGTGAACGACACCACCAAGGTGGTCTATACCAACATCGCCACCTACGAGCTGCCCGCCACCGGCGGAGGGGGGACCGCTATCTGGTATACAATGGGAGCTATGCTTGTTCTGGGCGCGGCTTACCTGATGTATAAAAGAAACCAATGGATCACGGGAGAGGGGGAGGCCATGTGAGAATGGCGTTCCCGCAGAGGAGAGAAGATCCAACACAGCAACAACAAATTGAAGGGAGAAACAGACAATGAAAACAATGAAGAAGCTTGCCAGCGCCGCGCTGGCCTTGGTCATGGCTCTGAGCCTGGCCGTCCCCGCCTTCGCCGCCGGCGAAGGCAAGATCACCATCACCAACGCCGAGCCGGAGCAGACCTACAACCTGTATAAGATCTTTGACCTGACTTACGGCGGCACCGAGAACGAGGATGAGACCGCTCCCCATACCTACACCGTGAACGCCGACTGGGCCGATTTCATTGCCCAGACCACCGTCAAGGGCGTCTATGTGGACGTGGACGACCAGGGCTATGTGACCTGGCATAAGGACGGGGAGGGCAAGGATGCCGATGTGGCGGCCTTTGCCGCCCAGGCGCTTGCCTGGGCCAAGGAGAAGGGGCTGACCCCGGTAAAGACCCTGACCACCGACCCCGTCCCGGAGAACGTACCGGAGGAGGAGAAGGCTACCTACACCACCCAGGAGTCCTTTACTGAGCTGGAGCTGGGCTACTATCTGGTGTCCTCCACCCTTGGCTCCCTCTGCGCCCTGGATACCACCAATAAAGAGGTGGCCATCACCGAGAAGAACGAGAAGCCCACCGACAGCAAGCAGGCCGATCCCGTGGAGGGCAACGAGCCCAAGGTGGGCGATGACAAGTACTACACCATCACCATCAACGCCAAGAAGGGCGCCAAGGCCTACGTGGCCCACGATACCATGAGCGCCAGCCTGACCTTCAAGCCCAGCACCCTGACCGTGACCGCCACTCCCGTTGTGGCCGAGGGGGAGACCGCCGAGACCACCACCCTCACCAAGGACACCCACTACACTCTGGTGGAGACCCCCGCCGACGGCTGCACCTTTGAGGTGGTTTTTGACCAGGAGTACCTGGACACGCTGGAGGGCGACACCACCATCAAGATCAACTATGCCGGCACCATCAACACGAACGCCGTCACTGGGACCGATCCCATCACCAACAAGGAGATCCTGAGCTACGGCGACGGGAACAAGACCGAGGAGACCCCGGGCAATAAGACCGAAGATGACCTCTATGAATTTGACCTGGTGAAGGTCAACAGCAGCAAGGAAGTCCTCAGCGGGGCCGAGTTCGAGCTGTATGCCTCTGATGAGGAGGGCGCTCAGCCCCTGAGTCTGGTATTGGTAGAGGACGCGCAGGGCGATTATTACCGCCCCGCCGTGGAGGGGGAGACGGGCAGCACCGTCATCGCCGCCGGCGTGGCCACCGTCAAGGGCCTGGGCGAGGGCACGTACTACCTGAAGGAGACCAAGCAGCCCGAGGGCTATAACCTGCTGCAGGGTTATACCGCCGTCACCGTGGGCAAGGATGTAAAGGACGCCGAGGGCAAGGATTTTGTCCCCAACGCCACCGTGAACACCACCACAGAGGGCGAGGTCACCAAGAGCGTCTATGTGTCCGGCGGCGTGGCTATCGTCAACCTGACCGGCGCTGAGCTGCCCTCCACCGGCGGCATCGGCACCACCCTCTTCTACATCGCCGGCGCTGTGCTGGTGGCCGGCGCGGGGATCCTGCTCATCACCAAGAAGCGCATGGGAGCCGAGGAGGAGTAAGAAGGATCTCCTTCCCACGAGTCCATGAAACATGTTCTGTCACGTCCGAAGAGGGGTCAGCCCTCTTCGGACGTGATGGCAGAAAGTGACCTCCATGAAAAAGAAACTCATCAACATTTTGCTGGTGCTGCTCCTGCTTCTGGGGGTGGGCCTGCTGCTGTACCCGACGGTCAGCGACTATTGGAATTCTTTTCACCAGTCCCGGGCCATTGCCAGTTACGCCGAAAGCGTCTCCAATATCGACAGCGCAGTCTATGAGGAGCTGTGGACCGCCGCCGGGGCCTACAACCAGACCCTGGTGGGCAAGGCCAACCCCTTTTTCCTGTCGGAGGAGGAGCGGAAGACCTATAAAAGCCTGCTGGACACCACCGGGACCGGGATCATGGGCTATATCAGCATACCCGCCATCAACTGCTCCCTGCCGATCTACCACGGGACGGATGAGGCGGTGCTCCAGATCGCCGTGGGACATCTGGAGGGAAGCTCCCTGCCTGTGGGCGGTCCCTCTACCCACAGCATCCTCTCGGGCCACCGGGGCCTGCCCAGCGCAAAGCTGTTTACCAATCTGGACCAGCTGGGGGAGGGGGACGTGTTCCTCCTGCAGATCCTCAACGAGGTCCTGACCTATGAGGTGGACCAGATCCGTATCGTTCTGCCCACGGAGCTTGACGAGCTGTATATCACCCAGGGGCAGGATTACTGCACCTTGGTGACATGTACGCCTTACGGGGTGAACAGTCACCGCCTGCTGGTCCGGGGGCACCGGACCGCCAACCGGGTGGAGGAGGCCGCCGTTCGGGTGACGGCGGAAGCCCTGCGGATCGACCCGGTCATCGTGGCCCCCATTGCCGCCATACCTATGCTGTTGGTCCTGGTGGCATGGACTGTGACCAGAGGCCCCAAAAAGAAGAAAAAGACCCCGGGACGGGCCGGGAAAGGAAAGCCGCGCCCGTCCTCCCATACCGGCAGTCCAGAAAGGCAGGGACCAGACCATGAAGACAAAATTTGATTTCCGGCGCGTCACGGCGCTGCTGCTGTGCCTGCTGCTCTGGGGTGCGCCCCAAAGCGCCTTTGCCGCCAAGCTGGAGGAGGTGGAGGAGACCTCCCTGACCCTGTCCTATACCGTCGGTGAGGACAGCGCTCCCATGGGGGAGGTGGAGTTCCGCATTTACCGGGTGGCGGAGATCACAGGCGCGCTCACCTTCCGGCTGCTCCCGCCCTTTGACGGCTACAGCCTCACTGAAACCGCCGACTGGCTGGCCCGGGCGAGCACCCTGGCGGGTCTGGTGGCCCGGGACCGTGTGCCGCCCACTGGAAGTGCCAGGACCGACGGGGAGGGGCGGGTCTGCTTTCAGGAGCTGGAGAAGGGACTTTACCTGATCCTGGGCGACAGTAAGACCGTGGAGAATTATCTCTACACCCCTACCCCCTTTCTGCTGTCCCTGCCCTATACCGACGACGGCCGGAATTGGACCGCGGACGTGGAGACCTATGTCAAGTATGGCCGCCGCACCCTTGGGGGCGATGGAGGGACCGACCCCGACACGGTGCAGTGTCACGTGCTGAAGGTCTGGGAGGACGCGGGCAGGGAGGAGGACCGCCCCGGGAGCGTCCAGGTGGATCTTCTCCGCGGCGGCAGCGTCCATGACACTGTGACCCTGAGCGCGGAGAACAACTGGCGCTACACCTGGACCGACCTGGATGCCGACGCCGCGTGGCAGGTGGCCGAGAGGCGGACGGAGGGGTACAGCGTCTCTGTCTCCCAGAGCGGCGTGACCTTTGTCATCACCAATACGGTCAAGGAAACGACCCCGCCCCAGGGCGGCGGCGATCCGGAAGAGGAGGAGCCGCCGCTGGAGGAGGATCTGACGGAGTGGGAGATCCCTCTGGCGGAGCCGGAGGTCCCAGGACCGGGGGAGGAGCCGCCGCCGGAGGAGGAGCTGGGGGATGAGTCGGTCCCTCTGACGCAGCTGCCCCAGACCGGGCAGCTTTGGTGGCCGGTCCCTGTGATGGCCATGGGCGGCGCTGTGCTGATGAGCCTGGGGTTTGCCCGACGCAGAAGATGGAGCCAGGAAGATGAGGAATAAGAAAGGTTCCCTTCTCATTCTGGCGGGTGCGTTGCTTTTGATGGGAGCCTTGGGGCTTACCGGGTACAATATCTGGGACGAAAACCGGGCCGCCCGGAGCGCCGATACCGTTCTTCGCCAGATGGAGGAGCTGATCCCCCTACGTGGGGAGACAGACCTGCCCGGGGATCAGATCCCCGACCACATCCTGGCGCCCAACATGGAGATGCCCACCCTGGAGGTGGAGCAGCGGGATTATATCGGATATATCAGCATCCCCGCCATTGGAACGGATCTTCCGGTCATGGCGCAGTGGAGTTATACCGATCTGAAAGAGGGGCCATGCCGCTACGCCGGCTCAGCCTATCTGGACGATTTGGTGGTCTGCGCGCATAACTATTCCCACCACTTTGGCCGCCTGTCTCAGCTGCAGCTTGGAGATACCGTGGAGTTTACCGATGTGGACGGGAACCTGTTTACCTACGCTGTGGCGGAAAAGGAACAGCTGGAGCCGGACCAGGCCAAACTCATGCTCTCCGGAGACTGGGACCTGAGTCTTTTTACCTGCACCCTGGGCGGACAATACCGCACCACGATCCGCTGTGAACGGGTGGAGGAGATGTGATTTTTACCTCTTCATTGTTTTCTCTCAT
>CANPNN010000033.1 GCA_947575475.1 uncultured Pseudoflavonifractor sp. | reverse complement strand
CATTACTCCTTTTGTGATTCATTTAACATTGTGAGATAAATAACGAACTTAACCGTATATCATTATAGCGCAAATCTGGCAAATATGGAAGGGGAATTTTGCCGAAAGCGGGAAAAATTTTTGCGAATTTTAAGCGCCAAATTGAACAAATTTGACAAGAGGAGAAAAAATTTCTCAAAAAGATTGTTGCAGGTCCCATATTTTGGTATACTACAGGCATAGAGAGCCGCATAAGATAGAGAAAACGGAGGACGGCCCATTATGGATGAGGAGCTGCTGACGGAAAAATTTCTGAAAGAAGTGCGGGCCCGGGTGAGCGATGCTATAGCGGCGCAGGGACTTTTGACCTCGCTGGTGGAGGAGAAGGGGAGCGAGAGGGAACAGAAATATATGGCGGATATGACCAAGAGCTTTTACCGCCTGCTCCGACTTATTCACCATGTGGAGATCTGTAAGGCACGGACCATCTCTCAGAAAAGGACCCTGGATCTGGCAGGGCTGTGCCGGGATGTGAGCCGGTCCTGTGAGGATATGGCAAAGATCCTTGGGACTGAATTTGACTGGAAGCTGTCGGACAGCAGTGTGATCTCGGTGGGGGATGACCACATGCTGGAGCTGGGCATTCTGAACTTATTGGTCAATGCTTTCGAGGCGGCCGGTCCGACGGGGAAAGTGATTTTGAAGGGTACGCTGGAGAAGGGAAACTGGGTCATCGTGGTGACAGACAACGGCCCCGGGATCCGGAACCTGAAGCCGGACGACGATCCCTACCTAAAGGTGGGCAACGGTGCGGGCCTGGGGTTGGAGGCGGCCTGGAGAGCGGCGGAGCTTCACGGGGGATCCCTGCTTTTGACGGATAAGGGCGCTGACGTGGCCCCGGAGGGGGAGAGAGGGGCCAAGGCGATACTGACCCTGCCCGTCAAAAAGCCGGAACCGTGCGGCGCCGACCGGAAGGGTTTGATAAAGGAACCCGATAAAAGTGTATACCGGGGTGGATTTTCCTCTGTTCTGGTGGAGTTTTCCCCGCTGCTTCCGGCGGAAAGCTTTTCTTCGGAGGATACCAAATGAGTTGGACGGGCGGCCGGTGGCCGCCCGTCCCTGTTAACAAAGGGGCTTTGTCCTTCTGCACAATTTCCACCGTTGACGTTCTGGTATTTTCATGCGATAATATATCCTGATATCATTCTACATATAAGGGAGAGAGCCCTTTGACCCAATTTTTGCTGCGCCGCTTCATTCGCGGCTATGAGGATGTTCAGGACCCTGCGGTCCGGGAGAGATACGGCACTCTGTCAGGGGTGGTGGGGATCCTGCTGAATCTGTGCCTGTCCCTGGGAAAATTTCTGGCGGGGCTTGCCACCGGAGCGGTCTCGGTGACGGCGGACGCATTCAACAATCTCTCTGACGCCGCCACCTCAGTGGTGACCCTGGTGGGATTCCGGCTGGCGGGACAGAAGGCGGACGAGGACCATCCGTATGGCCATGGGCGGATGGAGTATCTGGCAGGCCTTGCGGTGTCGGTGGCCATCCTCCTGGTGGGGGTGGAGTTGGCCAAGGGAGCCATCGGCAAGATCCTGCATCCGGAGACGGTCCGGTTTTCCTGGCTGTCGGTGGGGATCCTCTGTGTGTCCATTACAGTGAAGCTGTGGATGTACTTTTTTAACCGGGACCTGGGCTGCCGGATCTCCTCGGCGGCTATGGCGGCCACCGCCGCCGACTCCCTGTCGGACTGTGCGGCCACGGCCGCCGTGCTATTGGGCCTTTTGGTGGGCCATTTTGCCCAAGTGTCCATTGACGGCTGGGTGGGGATCCTGGTGGCGGCCTTTGTGCTCCGGGCGGGTTGGGAGGCGGCGGGGGATACCATCGATCCCCTGCTGGGCAAAGCCCCCGATCCGGCTTTGGTGGCGGGGATCCGGGAGACGGTGCTGGCCCATCCGGAGATCGCGGGGGTCCACGACCTGATGGTCCATGACTATGGTCCGGGCCATATCATGGCCTCCCTGCACGCAGAGGTGTCCATCGACGCCGACATGGCCCGGACCCATGACGTGATCGACAATGTGGAGCGAGAGCTGGGAGCAAAATACCACATCATTGCCACCATCCACATGGACCCCATCGTCACGGATGATGAGCACATCACCGCGCTCCGGAAGGAGATGCTTGCCCTGGCTCGGCAGATCGACGCCGGCATGACCCTCCACGATTTCCGTATGACCGAGGGCCCCAGCCACACCAACCTGATTTTTGATGTAGTGGCCCCCCGGACCTGCCCCCTGTCTGACGAAGAGATCCGCCGGGAATTGGGCAGGCTGGCCAGAGAGAAGGATCCCCGGTACATCGTGGTGGTCCAGGTGGACCACGATTATACTGAATAAAATTCACAGATCATTCACCGAAAAAGCGGAAAAATGTGCTATAAAGGTGGAAAATGCAAAAGAAGGGGGAATACCCATGGCGCAGAAGATCCTGATCGTGGAGGACGAGGCGAATATCGCCCAGCTGCTCCATCTCTATCTGGAAAAAGAGGGCTACGAGACCCAGACCGCCCCCGATGGGGGAAAGGCGGTGGAACTGTTCCGCTCCTTTGTGCCGGATCTGGTATTGCTGGATATCATGCTGCCCGTCATGGATGGCTGGTCGGTACTGAAAAAGATCCGTGCCGAGAGCAAGACCCCTGTGATCATGCTTACGGCCAAGGGGGAGACAGACGACCGGATCACAGGTCTGGAGGAGGGGGCGGATGATTATGTGGTCAAGCCCTTTGAGACCAAGGAGGTCTTAGCCCGGATCCGGGCGGTGCTCCGCCGGACAGCGGGGGAGGAGGAGAGCAGCGGCAGCCGCAGCCGGCTCACCTTTGACAAGCTGGTCATCGATCTGGACGCTTACGAGTTAATGGTGGACGGCAAACGGATCGACACGCCTCCCAAAGAGCTGGAGCTGCTCCACCACCTGGCCTCTGCCCCCAACCGGGTATTTACCCGGAACCAGCTGCTGGATGAGGTGTGGGGCTTTGACTACTTCGGAGACTCCCGCACCGTGGACGTGCACATCAAGCGTCTGCGGGAAAAGCTGGAGGGGGTCAGTGACCGGTGGAGTCTGAAGACTGTTTGGGGCGTGGGCTATAAATTTGAGGTGACCGGGCAGTGAAAAGCCTTTACCGGCGGCAGTTTGCCATGATGGCGGCGGTGATCCTGATGGCCTTCCTTCTGTTGGGCGGGGCCTTTGCGGGGCTCAGCTACCAGTATATCATTCAGGATAAGCAGGAGGCCATGGAGAGAAACGCCAATTATGTCTCCAGCTTTACCAGCTCTTATCTGTCCGGGGGGATGGGCTCCAGCATCCAGGATGCGGGATATCAGCTCTATGTGGCCTCCCTGGCCAACATCTCCGGCTCCACCGTCATTTTGGCGGAGAACAGCGGAGAGATCGTCTATGCATCCTCGGGGAGCGGAGCGGGCAGCCTTCTCAGCGGTACGGTGCCCGCCGACTGTATGGAGGCCATCAGTACCCAGGGCAGTTATTCCGACCGGAGCAGCCTGGGGGGACTTCTCAGTGACAGGAGCTTTGTCACGGGGATGCCCATCCGTCAGAACTCCTATATTACCGGCCTCACCTACCAGCGTGGGGTAGTGCTGGTGGTCAGCGACACCTCCTCCCTTACCGCCATGTGGCAGGATCTGGCTGCTATTTTTCTGCTGTCGGCGGCGGTGGTGCTGCTGTTTGCCTCGGGCATCAGTTCGGTGACCTCTCTGCGGCAGACAAAGCCCCTGAAAGACATGGCGGAGGCGGTGCGCCGGTTTGGACAGGGGGAATTTGGGGTCCGGGTGGAGGGCTGCGAGGGCCGGAGGGACGAGGTGGGGGAGTTGGCGGAGGCCTTCAACGCCATGGCGGATTCTCTGGCCAAGAGCGAGGCTCAGAGAAGTGAGTTTATCGCCAATGTCTCCCATGAGTTGAAGACTCCCATGACCACCATCGCCGGATTTGCCGACGGGATCCTGGACGGCACCATCCCCCGGGAGAAGGAGTCTGACGCATTAACTACGATCTCCTCGGAGACCAGAAGACTCTCTCGTCTGGTGCGGCGGATGCTGGATATTTCCAGACTCCAATCCAGCGAGAATGTCACCGCCCAGGAGCGGTTCGACGTATCGGAGCTTCTTCTGCGGGTGCTGGTGAGTCTGGAGGGAAAGATCACAGGCCAGGGGTTGGATGTGGATACCCAGCTTCCTGACGGGCCCGTCATGGTTTGGGGAGAGCCGGACGCCATCACTCAGGTCTGTTACAATCTGCTGGACAACGCCATTAAATTTGCAGCCCCTGAAAGTGTTCTGGGCCTTGGGATCCAGGTAAAGGGGGAGAAGGCCTACATCTCGGTGCGCAACCTGGGGGAGACGATCCCCCCTGAAGAGCTGGGCCAGATCTTTGACCGGTTCCACAAGACTGACCGCTCCCGCAGTGTGGATCGGGAGGGAGTGGGGCTGGGGCTTTACATTGTGAAAACCATTATCAACAACCACCGGGAGACCATTACGGTGACCAGCGAGGATGGGGTGACCGTCTTCACCTTTACCCTCACCATCGCCTGAGGGTCCGTCTGCGGACAGAGAGAAAACAGAGAAAAGGAGGGGGATGGCCGCCCATGCGTAAGGATATATATAACGGGTATGACAATTGGAATCGGGATCCCGGCATGGAGCCGGAGGAATGGATCCCGGGCGAGACCCCGATCCCCTACGGAGAGGTCCCGGGCGAACCGCCCACGGCTCCCCAGGGCCGACGTACCCCTGATTTTTGGAAGGGGAGGAAGGAAAAAGGATCCCGCCGGTCCCGGAAGGTCCGGCCGCGGGAGGAGAATGGCACCGGTGGGTTTTGCCTTATGCTGGCCTTGATCCTGATCCTGGCGGGGGTGGGAGTCTATTTCCAAGGCGGTATCCTGCCGGGGGAGGCCCCTGTGGAGCGGGTTTGGGATCAATTTCCCGGCTGGGACCGTTACTATGATTATATGGAAGAGACCGACTGGGTAGAGGATCTGGAGAAGACCTCCATCCCCTTGGCGCCATTGGACGACGTTACCTTGACGCTGACCCCGGGAGAGGGCGCCGCTCTCACCCCGCAGGAGATCTATACCCAGGTGAGCCCCGCCGTGGTGGGGATCCGGGCCATGGTGGAGGGGGGAATGTACCTGGGCACGGGGGTCGTCATGACCTCCGACGGCTATGTTATCACCAACGCCCACGTGATCTCGGGGGCTGAAAGGGCCAGCGTGGTCTTTTCAGACAACAGCCGGGCGGAGGCCAAACTGGTAGGTTATGACGGGGAGACGGACCTGGCGGTCCTCAAGGTGGAGCGGCAGGACCTGACCCCCGCGGTGTTTGGAGATTCAACCCAGCTCCGGGTGGGGGATCCGGCCTATGCCATTGGCAATCCCCTGGGGGAGGAGCTTCGGGGGACAATGACCAACGGCATTATCTCCGCCATCGACAGAACGGTGGATATGGATGGACAGAGCATGACCTTGATCCAGACCAATGCGGCGCTCAACTCTGGTAACTCCGGAGGAGCCCTGATCAACGCCGCCGGACAGGTGGTGGGTATCACCAACATGAAGATGATGTCTGACTGGGAGACCATTGAAGGGTTGGGGTTTGCCGTTCCAACGGCTCAGGCCAAGGTGGTGGTGGACCAGATCATCTCGCTGGGCTACTATACCGGGCGGCCTGCGCTTGGCATAACGGTGGTGGACCATTATGACGCCGACGGCAATCCTGACGGAGCTGAGGTGCGGAGCGTCAAAAAGCAGTCCAACGGCAGCGGAAAGCTCTTTGCGGGGGATGTGATCATCAGTGCCCAGGGGGTGAGCGTGACCTGCACCGACGATCTGCTGAAGGTGAAGGATTGGCTCATTGTGGGGGAGGAGATCCATCTTCAGGTCCGGAGCGGCGAGGAGATTTTGGAGATATCCTTTGCGCTCATGCGGAGCAGCGATTTGACAGACAGCGCGGACCTCTATACAAAGAGGGGGAGCGAATAGGCAAAAAAGCGGGCGTCCCGGCAGCGGGACGCCCAAATCGCGATACGGGGAGAATGGAATGAACACGGGTATGAGAACCGGAAGATCCGGCTCCTAACCACATGAAATTTATACCATAATTTCCAGAAAATGTCAACCATAAACATTGTCGGATCTTGCCGATGGGCGATTCTGTAAAAGAAGACAAAAAATATAGAAAAAAGGGATGACTTATTGGGCAGAATGTGGTATTATATAGCCAGAGGGGCACCGCCCCTGCAAAGAAGCCCACAAGGCAAAAGGAGTTGACGGCTGTATGAAGTTTACCTTTACCGACAAGAAGGTCACTCTCCCAAAGAAGGTCCATGAGTACGCCGAAAAGAAAGTGGGGAAGCTGGAACGTTATTTTCCTACTGAGGCGGAAGCCTCGGTGGTGTTCAGCGTGGAGAAGGGAAGGAACAACGCTGAGGTGACCGTTCGCTCCGGGGGCACCATCTACCGGGTGAGCGAGAGTACGGCGGATATGTTTGCCACCATTGATGCGGCGGTGGCGGATATTGAGCGGCAGCTGCGCAAGAATAAGGCGAGGCTGGAAAAGCGCCTTCGGAAGGACGCTTTTGTCCGCAGTCCGGAGGAGACCAGCTTTGCTCCCGACGAGCCTGAGGAGGAGTACGCCATCATCCGTACCAAGCGCTTTGCTATGAAGCCTATGTCGGCGGAGGAGGCGGTGCTGCAGATGAATCTGTTGGGCCATACGTTCTTTGCCTTTAAGAATGAGGACGACGGCGGGACCTTTGCGGTGGTCTATAAGCGCGCTGACGGCGGGTTTGGTCTTATTGAGGACGACGGCTGAGAAAATAAAAAACAAAAAACGGGCCGGTGTCCCCGGCTCGTTTTCTTTCTCTTTCCAAATTTATATCACTGTGATATACTACATCTGTCCTGACTGAAAATCAATAAAAAGGGGAATTTGCCCATGAATGAGCCCATCAAGGCCATTGTTCTTGCCGCTGGAAAGGGGACACGTCTTCATACGGAGGGGGTGGATCTGCCCAAGGTGCTCCGGGTGGCCGCCGGACGGCCTTTGCTTGCCCATGTGCTGGAGGAGTTGAGCTTTTTGCAGTCTCAGGATATCCTCCTGGTGGTGGGATATGAGGCGGATAAGGTCACTGCCGCCTTTCCCGGCTACGCCAAGGTGTACCAAAGCCCCCAGCTTGGCACGGGACACGCCGTCCAGTGTGCCGAGGGGGCCTTGAAGGGCTTTGAAGGCCACATCCTCATCTGCTATGGAGATATGCCTTTGCTGCCAAGAAGCGCTTATGAAAAGCTCATCGGGGAGCATATCGCCGGGGGCAACGCCTGCACTCTTATGGCGGGGGTGGCCAATCAGCCTTTGCCTTATGGGCGGATCATCCGGAATGCCGACGGGGATTTTCAGCGCATTGTGGAGGATAAGGACTGTACTCCAGAGGAGAGAGAGATCAAGGAACTGAACGTGGGGGTGTACGTTTTTGAGGCCAGACAGCTCTGGAGAGCGCTTACGACCCTGCGGCCCAATAACGCCCAAGGGGAATACTACCTCACTGACGCCCCTGTATGGCTTGCCGGACAGGGGGAGAAGGTGGGCGTCTCCGCCGCCTGCAGCGCGGAGGAGATGCTGGGGGTCAACACGGTGGAGCAGCTTCAGCAGGTGGAGGACTATATGAAAAAGCGGAGGAATGGCAAATGAACGTATTCATCAGCGCAGACATTGAGGGCACCTGCGGTATCACGACCTGGCCGGAGACAGAGCGGTCCACTCCCCAGGATTATGCGCCTTTTCAAAAACAGATGACCCGGGAGGTCCGGGCCGCCTGCGACGGTGTGCTGGCGGCGGAAAAGGCCGCGCAGATCTTCGTCAAGGATGCCCACGACTCGGCCCGGAATCTGGACCCTGCCGCCCTCCCCGAGTGCGTCCGCATCATGCGGGGCTGGACGGGGGACCCGCTGAGTATGATGAGCGGACTGGATACCGAGGAGTTTGGCGCGGTCCTTTTTACCGGTTATCACGCCTGGGCTTCCAGTGCGGGTAACCCCCTGAGCCACACGATGAACCTGCGCAACGAGTATGTCACGCTCAATGGAGTGAAGATGAGTGAGTTTATGATGAACGCCTATACCGCCGGGTATTATGGGGTGCCCGTGGTGTTTCTCTCCGGGGACAAGGCCCTGTGCGAATTTGCCCAGGAGTTTATTCCCGGGATCACCACCGTTGCTCTCAACGAGGGCCGGGGGGGCGCTACCGTCTCCATTCACCCCGATGTGGCGGTGAGGGCCGTAAAGGAGGGGGCCAAAAAGGCAGTGAAGAATGCCAAGAACTGCTTTGTGCCGATGCCGGACTTCTTTGAGATGACGGTGCGGTTCCGGGAGCACAAAATGGCCTATTCCAAGAGCTTTTATCCCGGCGCCGCCCTGGAGGATGAGAAGAATGTGGTCTTTTCCTCCGACGACTGGTTTGAAATGCTCCGCTTCAGCCACTTTGTCATCAGTGATTAAGGAGAAAAAATGAAAAGTGAAGGCCGCCTTGCCGTCCTCATCGACGGCGATAACGCTCCCCGCACCGCCCTCAAGGAGATCATGGAGGAGTGCGTAAAATACGGTACTCCCACCGTAAAGCGGATCTATGGAGACTGGACCATGACCAATATGGATTCCTGGAAGCCGCTGCTGCTGGAAAATGCGCTGATCCCCGTTCAGCAGTACAGCTACACCACGGGGAAAAACTCCACCGACTCGGCTATGATCATCGACGCTATGGATATTCTCTACTCCCAGCGGGTGGATGGGTTTGTGCTGGTGACCAGTGACTCCGACTTTACCCGGTTGGCGCTTCGGCTTCGGGAGGCGGGGATGAAGGTCTATGGCGTGGGGGAGAAAAAGACTCCCGCTCCCTTTATTGCCGCCTGTGATAAGTTCATCTATGTGGAGGTCATTCGGGGCAAGGAGGACAAGTCGGAGGAGAGGGAGAAAGAGTCCCAGGTCACCGGCACGGCCAAGCGGAAAGCCATTCCTCAAAAGGTGGTGCGGCTTATCGCCTCCACCATCCAGGATGTATCTGACGAAGACGGATGGGCCTTTATGGGGGAATTGGGCAATACCCTTCCCCGGAAGCAGCCTGACTTTGATCCTCGGAACTATGGGTTTGAGAAGCTGACTACCATGGTCAAGTCCATTGACCGCTTTGAGATCGATGCCCGCCCCACCAGCGCGCCCAACGTGAAGCATATCTATGTGCGGGACAAGAAGGCCCGGGGGATCGGGTAAACAGGTCCGGGTTAAGAACGCCGTTGGAAGAGAATTCCTCCAACGGCGTTTTTGCGCGCCGTATTTCCTCACACTTCCATTGACACTGCTGGAGGAAAAAGATAAAATAAAAAAGAATCTGTCGAATTTTCTCCAAGGAGCCGGAACCCATGAAAAAAATCCTCTCTCTATTCTGTGCCCTGGCCTTGATGACGGGGCTTGCCGTACCCGGAAAAGCGATCCAGCCGGAAAAGATCCCCTTGCGGTTTCATGATGAGACTACCCTCCAGTATGGGCCGGAGACGGCGGCGGAGGTGGTACATGTGTACTTTAATGGCGCGCCCATGGATCTGGATGTGCCGGCCGTCAGCCAGACCTTGGATGGGATCGACGGGCGCACGATGGTACCGGTACGCCCGATTGCCGAGGCTCTGGGGGCCACAGTGGACTGGGACGGAGAGAACCGCCAGGTGAAGATCGCCGCCGGGGCGGACCGGATGGTGCTTACCCTGGGACAGCCTACGGCGCAGGTGAACGGTCAAAGCGTGGATCTCCCTGGGCGGGTGCCCGCCGTGGTGGCCCGCTTTGGGGAGACCGAGCGGACCCTGGTGCCCCTTCGGTTTGTCTCGGAACAGCTCCATGCGCAGGTGGACTGGGATAATGACGCCTTCGCCGCGCTGGTCACCGCCGAGATAGAACCGCCTGACCCAGACGCGCCTCCCCGGGGACGGCTGACCCGGCTGGCCGCCGACGACAATGCCCAGACCATTACCCTTTACTTAAATTCTGCCCCCCAATACCGGGTGACCGATTTGGGCGACCGGGTGGCGATCGACCTTTTGGGGGTGGTCATCGGCAGCGGGACGGATGGATCCATGCGGCCGGAAAACCCGGTGGTAAGCCAGGTTCGGTACGCTCAGCACGGCGCTGACATTGACCCCCGGGAGAACTATGTGACGAGAGTGGTGCTGGATCTGGCCCGAAACTGTACGTATGGGGAGAATGTGACCGTTACAGGGGATGCCGATCTTCAGGCGGTAGTCATCTCGGTAACGCCGCCGGAAACGGGCGCAGAGCTTCCCGCCCTTCCGGATAAGTGGGACCCCACCGCTTTCACTGTGGTGCTGGACGCAGGCCACGGAGGCTCCGCCTCGGGAGCGTTATATGAGGAAAAGATGGAGAAGGATATTACCCTTCCTGTGACCCTCCGGGCGGCGGAATTGCTGCGGGAAAAGGGTTATAATGTGGTCCTCACCCGGAATGAAGATACGTATATGGATCTCTATGACCGCTGCGATGTGGCAAACAATGTGGGGGCGGATATATTTGTCTCCATTCACGCAAACGCCAGCTCTACCAACCTGTCCTTCCAGGGGATATTTACATACTCCTACCCGAACAGCACACGGGGAGAGGCCTTGGCGGGTCATATCCAGAAAGCGGTGGTGGCGGAGACGGGAGGGATCGACCGGGGCCTGCTCACCAATGACTATGTGGTCCTTCGGGAGACCACCATGCCTGCGGCCTTGCTGGAGATGGGATTCATGTCCTGCCATGAAGAGCTTGTCAAACTGATTCAGCCGGAATACCAGGAGAGGGTATCCCAGGGGGTGGCCAAGGGAGTGGAGAACTATCTTGCCACTCTGCCAAAAAAGGAGAAGACTGCCGGGGGAGGGGGAGGGATCCTTCTGCCTAAGGCCAATAGAGAAGAGGGGGGGGGCGGGGAGAAAGGACTGGGGGAAGAAACAAACAACAACACCCAACACAAAAAACCACCCCAAAAAAAAAAAAACAAAACAACACAAAAAAAAAAACAAAAAAAACCCCCCAAAAAAAAAAAAAAAATACGGAAAAAGAAAA
>CANPNN010000032.1 GCA_947575475.1 uncultured Pseudoflavonifractor sp. | reverse complement strand
GCCATGAAGCTGGAGCTGACCCAAAAGCAGTTTCGCCGTCTGCTGGACATGGCCTATATCGGAAACTGGATCCTGAACTCCACCCGGGGGGAGGACCGCTTCCGGGACTATGACCAGGTGGAGAGCATCCTGTTCCAGAAGGCCAAGGAGCTGGGAATGGATACCCTGACGGAATACTGGCGCGGGGAGGCTGTTCCCTCCCAGGCCTTTGCCGAGGGAGGCATCCACGAGGCCATTATGGAGTATGAGAACAACGTATTTTTTGACATCCTGGCCGAGGATCTGGCCCGGCGGGATATGGACGATGTGCCCATCGACGAGAGCAACTACCAGGAGCTGGCCCAGCGCATCGAGGCCTATATCGCCGAGTTTGAGCAGCACGGGACAGACCATATTCTGGTGGATACAGAGAATCCGTAGGGGGAATGGCTTTGAAAAAACTCCACTATAATTCCCCGGTGATCCTCACCTTCTTTTTCCTCTCTCTGGCGGCCCTGGTCCTGGGGGCGGCGACCCAGGGACAGAGCACCCGGCTGCTTTTTTCGGTCTACCGCGCCCCTGTCACGCCCCTTTTCTTTGTCCGGCTCTTCGGACATGTACTGGGCCACAGCGGATACGCCCACTTTTCCGGAAATATGGTGCTGTTTTTGGTGGTGGGTCCGCCCATGGAGGAAAAGTACGGCAGCGGCCCTCTTCTGGAGGGGATCCTGCTCACCGCTCTCATCTCCGGGGGCCTGCAATGCCTGCTGTTCCCCGGCACCGCCATCCTGGGGGCCAGCGGCATCGTGTTTATGCTGATCCTCCTGTCCTCTCTGGCGGGGATGAAGGCCGGGACCGTTCCTCTCACCCTCCTTCTGGTGGCTGCCATCTATCTGGGGCAGGAGGTCTATTCCGCCCTTTTTGTCCAGGACAACGTGGCCCACTTCATGCACCTGGTAGGCGGGCTATGCGGTGCGGGGTTCGGGCTTTTGGTCTTTCGGAGAAAGGGCGCAGGCTGACCCTGCCGCCCTTCTCTCCCTACGAAATAAGACAGGGGCGTTGGTACTTTGGTACCAACGCCCCTGTCTTATTTCCGGTATTCTTCGGCCGCTTTAAAGCCGAGGCGGACGCTTTTGATACTGGGACAGGCGTTCCTTCAGCAGGGCCGCCGCTTCCGCGGCCGAGTCCACGCCAAATATCCGGTCGTCCTCCGCCTCACAGCGCACCCGGCCATCCAGTCTTCGGTCTGCCAGAGCCGCGCTCCAGCCGCCCCCATTCCGGTAGACCGCGATAAGGCGGCACAGGTGCCAGGCGTAGGACAGCTCGGAGAGGGTCCCCGCCCCGCCGCCGATGGCTATGACCCCATCGGCATTGGCTACAATGCCGTTTCGGTAGACGTCGGTCCCGGTGGCGATAACGATGTCCGCATAGGGGTTGGCCTGGTCCGGGTCAAAGGAGGGGAGGATGGCTACGGTGTCCCCCTCCCGGTAGCTTTTGGCCTGTCTGGCCCCCCGAAGGGCGGCCTCCATCACACCGCCCAGGCCGCCGGTCATTACCCGGTAGCCACTCTCCACCAGGGTCCTTCCCAGCTCCATGGCCGTCTGGTAGCAGGGCTCGTCCTCCTTCAAATTTGCATAGCCTATCACGGCTATCATCTGTTTTCTCACGGGCGCGGACCTCCTTCTCCCAAGGCCCCGGGCAGGGCCCTGGTCACCTCTGCGGCTGACTTTACGGGATAGAACCGGCCCAGATGGGCCCCTTCCCCCTCCAGCTCGGCGGCCAGATGGCCGCTGCCGGGGAGGTCCCGGTAGGCGAAGACCGGGCGGCCCCGCTCCAGGGCCATGGCTATCTCGCTCAGGGTGCCCGCCCCGCCGCCGATGGCTGCCACCGCGTCGGCGTTGGCCACCATGGCGTTCATATAGAGGTCAGCCCCGGTGGCGATGACGATATCCGCGCAGGGGTTGGCCGTCTCCGGACAGAAGGTGGGCAGGAGGGCTACGGTGCCCCCCTCCCGGTAGTGTTCGGAGGCCTTCGCCCCCGCCAGAGCTGCCTCCATCACGCCGCCCAGGCCGCCGGTGAGGACCCGGTAGCCGCGCTCGGCCAGCTGTTTTCCCAGGCCGTAGGCCTGCTCCCACTCCGGGGTCCCGGGGGCACATTCCGCCGAGCCTACCACGGCCACCACTTTACGGCGCATGGTCTCAGAACTCCACCGCCGCATCCAGCGACAGGGCCAGCATGTCCTTCAGGGAGCGCTCCTTCTCCTCCTGGCTCAGGACGCCGCCGGCATATTTCCCGTCGCTGACCGAGCATACGCACAGGGCCCTGGCGCCGTACCGGGCGGCGATGGTGTAGAGGGCGGCCCCCTCCATCTCGGCCCCCAGGGCGCCGTACTTGACCCAGTTTTCAAAGCCGTAGGGCTTATCCTTCTGGTAGAGCTGGTCGGAGGACTTCACCAGGCCCACGTACACCTTTTTCCCCTGCTCCAGGGCCTTTTCGTAGGCTGTGTTCAGCAGCTCAAAGTCCGCCAGGGGGGCGTAATCCCCGTCAAACTTATGGCGGAGTATCCCGCTGTCGGTACAGCAGCCCTGGGCCAGGATGATGTCCTTCAGGCCGATCTCCTCCCGGAAGGAGCCGCAGGTCCCCACCCGGATGAGCGTCTTGACGCCATAAAATTTCACCAGCTCGGTGGCGTAGATGGAGATGGAGGGAAGGCCCATGCCGGTGCCCATGGCGGAGACAGGGATCCCCTTGTAGGTCCCGGTATAACCGTACATGCCCCGTATCTCGTTAAAGCAGACCGGGTCTTCAAAGAAGGTCTCGGCGATATATTTGGCCCGGAGAGGGTCGCCGGGCAGCAGGATGCGGGGGGCGATCTGGCCCATCTCCGCCTGGATATGTGGGGTGCTCATTGCGCCGCCTCCTCTCTGTCCGCCACGGAAACTGCCGTGTCCAGTCCCAGGCGTATCATCGCGTCCAGGGAACGCTCCCTATCCCGGGGGGAGAGCTCTCCCTGAATGGATGGCCCATCGACCACCGTGACCAGGCTCAGGGCCCGGACCCGGTGCTTTTGGGCCAGGGTGTAGAGCACCGCGCTCTCCATCTCCCCGGCCAGCACGCCGTGTTCCTTCCACTTCTCCATCCTCCGGTCATCGTCATAGAACAGGTCACTGGAGAGGACGTTGCCCACGGCGAAGGGAACGTTCCGGTCCCGGGCGATAAGATACGCCGTCCGTGTCAGCTCAAAATCCGCCAGAGGGCAGTAGGTGCCGGGGAACAGGTGGCGGTTCATGTCGCTGGTGGTGGAGGCGCCGCTGGCGATCACGACGTCCCCCAGCTTCAGCTTCTCGCTGATCCCCCCCGCTGTGCCCAGGCGGATCAGGGTGTCCGCCCCATAGTCGCAGATCAGCTCATGGACATAGATGCCGCAGGAGGACATACCCATGCCCGTACCCATAACGGATATCCGCTTTCCCTGATAGGTCCCGGTATAGCCCAGCATATTCCGGACCGTGTTGAAGCACACGGCCCCCTCCAGGTAATTTTCCGCGATGTATTTGGCCCGCAGAGGGTCGCCGGGCAGTAATATCCGTTTTGCTACCGTCCCTTCCGCCGCGCCGATATGTGTGCTCATAGTTCGCTCCTTTCCGGCGTTTTTCGCCGCTTATTCGCTGTAAACTCCCAGGTCCTTGGCCACTTCCTTCACCGCCTGGGCATAGTCCCCGTGTATCACCTTCATGTTAGCGGCCAGACGGGCGGCCAGGGGGAAGCCGTAGTCCTCCACAAGGTACTTCTCCACATCCCGGTACTTGCCGTCCTCCCCCTTCACGCAGCTGATCCGCTCCACAAGGGGCCGGTCATCGCTGATGAAGCAGTAGCAGGGGTAGCCCAGGCCGAAGCACATACCGGCCTCAAACACGGTGCCGCTGTCCGGCTCGTAGCCGTGATAGGGGTTGAAGTTGGCCAGGATCAGGTTGCTGTTGCGGATATGGAGCTGGTCCCGGTCAAAGAAAAAGGCGCTGCGGATAAACCTGTTCTTGAAATCCTCCTCCGACGGAACGGGCTGATCCGGAGCCACGTCGGCGGGGAAAATACCCTCGAAATTGTATTTCTCGCACACGGTCTTCATCCAGTCGCCGTATTCTCTGTCATTCACCATAAAGCACTCCGTGCCCGCCAGATAGGCCCGCCATTTTCCCGGCTCCACGGGCCAGGTGGCCTCCGCCCGGTGGTCCACCGCGGGGGTGATCCGCTGGCCCCGCATCTTGTCCTCCTCGATCAGGTCCACCATCAGGGCCCGGATGCACTCAATGAAGCCGCCCTCGATCATCTTGCCCGGGATCATATACATCAGATTGCCCGGGGTATAGCCGTCAAGGTATCTGAGCCCGTGCTGGTCGATGGTCCTGCCGGCCTCGTCGTAATGGGCGTTGGGATACTTGTGGATCACGTCCCGCATATCGTGGACATGGGTATAGATGCGCTTTTTCTTGGAGAAGGCGATGCCCAGGTCAAAGATGGTGGAACTCTCCGGCTCCCCGCCCCGGAAGGGGTTCACGTCGGCGATGACAATATCGCAGTCGTCCAGGAAGGTCCGGTCGATGGGCTCGTACTCCTCCAGGCCCTTCTCCACATAGGAAAAGTCATTGACGACCTCAAAGCCGTAATACTCCGCCACCGCTTTATACATTTTCAGCTCGGCCAGGCCGTTGGGAAAGTATTTCTGGGGTCCCGTGATGTACAATTTATAAGGTTTCATGCCATTTACTCCTTTTCCATTTTATTCAATTTGTTTTTTACAAAGCAAACCGCATCGGAAAACGTCCCATGTACATAGCTGGGCGTGCTGCCGAACTGTTTTCGCAGGCGCTCCTCATATTCCCAGGGATCATACCGCCTCCGCTCTGCCGGCCAGCCATAGCCGCGGGGCATCCCCTGGGTCAGAACGTCCTTATCCACGCTGAAAAAGACCACGCAGAGATGTCCCAGGCCCGCCGCCATCCCCAACTCAAACACCGTGCCCAGATCGGGCTGGAGGCCGTGGTAGGGGTTCATGTTGGCGATGATGATATCGGAGAGCAAAATCTTGTACTGGTTCTTGTCAAAGGTAGCCCCCATGCTCACCACCACATCCATCTGCTCCTCCAGGGTGAGCTCCTTCAGCCCCTCCATATGGCGGGTGGGGAACTCCGCATCAAAGCCGCTCTCCCTGCACAGGCAGATCATCACCTCGCCCAGAAGCTCCTCATTTTCATAGAAACATTCGTAGCCGGCCAGGTAGGCCAAGTGTCCGTCCTTGGGGCTTCTCCGTTTCTGGAACCGGAGGTCCTCCTGGGGCCGGATGCGCTGGCCCCGCTCCTTGAGCCTCTCTATCTGATCATACCAGAGCGTTTTCAGGCACTGCTCCACACCTCCCTCCACGATTTTTGTGGGAACGCTGTACATCAGATTTCCTATGCTCCAGGCCGTGGTATAGCGAAGACCGTACTGATCCATGATGGACCGGTGACCGTCAAAGTAAGCGTAGGGGTAGCGGTGGATCTGGTCCCGGGCGTCGCTGACAAAGCCGTAAAGCCGTTTCCGCTTCCCATAGCCGATCCCCAGGTCAAAAACCACCCCCGGCTCCGGCTCCCCCGCCTCCCACTTTCGCAGGTCCGCCACCACTACGTCACATTTTTCCATATAGTCCGGGCTGAGGCGGTCACCCCGGTCCCGGTCGGAGGAGACCACCCGGAAGCCGTAGAACGCGCAGAGCCTTTCCGCCTGGAGATACTCCCGCTCGGCGGCTCTTTGTCCCAGTGAGAGATGAACAGACAATGTATCCATAGCAGGCCTTCTCTCCCTTTCCCCATCCTCCTTCGCATTTCAGGGACGTAATTCAAACATTCTGTTTTTATTATAACATTCGCTCTTTCTATTTTCAATCTCAAGTTTGCCAAATTGGTTCCGCCGTTTTTGTCTATTCTGTCTAAAAATTTATTTTTTTCTTTCCGCTTCGCTTTTTGATTTTTACCACCGTTCGAATATTAACGTTGCATTTTGTTAAAAACATTGGTACAATTATTACATCTGAACCGCGCCACGCTTTTTATACTTCTATCAGGGAGGTGGGCCATATGCTGTTGAATGAGCAGGATTCCAAAACGCTTCGGCTGCACAAGATCATTACCATCCTGCAGGAGCGAAATGGCGCCTCTGTCCGCGACCTGGCCAGGGAGCTGGGCGTCTCTGAAATGACCATCCGACGCGACTTCGAGTACCTTAGCCATACCAACGCCATCAAGCGGGTCCACGGCGCCGTGATCTACAATCCCGACTTCTCCCCCAGCGAGGCCATGGAGGCAAAGGACAGCTCCTCTCCCTCTCCCCGCCTGGAGCAGAGCGATCTTCAGGCCCGCCGGTTTGGCGCGGCCCTGGCCGAGCTGATCGAACCTCAGGACGCGATCCTCATTGACTGCGGGGAACTGGCCGCCGGTATGGCTCAGGCCCTGCCGGCCGATCTGGAGTACGATATCTTTACCTATTCCACCGCGGTATTTGAGCGGGCCGCAGCCTGCGGAAACCGGGGGCAGCTGTTTTTGGTGGGCGGCGCCTTCCACCCTGACCGGGGCATGTGTGAAAGTGATCTTTCCTCCAGCATCCTCCGGCAATTCCGCTTCAGCAAGGTCTTCCTGTTTCCCGACGGCATCCACTCAGAATTCGGCATTACCTGCGCCAATTTGTATGAGGTCCCCTCAAAAAAGGCCGCTTTGGCCTCCTCTTTGAAGACCATTCTTGTGGCCGAGTCCGACCGGTTTGAAACGGTTTCGAAAAATCATATCGCCGATCTGAAGGCGGTAAATATGGTCGTTACAGACAGCGGCCTGTCCAGCTTTTGGAAGACCTATCTGCGGAATATGGGTATCGAAATTTTATTTGTATAAAGTTTATATCCCAAGCCAGGGCGGGCGGCGCTCTCTGTGAGTGCGGCGTCAACCAAAGCCGCTGATTTCGATATGTCATTTATGTTAAAAGGATAGACAGTCCGCTCAGCGGGCTGTCTATCCTTTTACAAATTTTCATGCTTCTTCAATTCCTGAATTTGTCAATTTGATTTGTGCATATAAAATCTCACTGGGGCAAAGATATGCTCGGATTCTCGATCCGAACGAATCTCACAGAGAGAAAAAAAGAAAACAAAAGGAGATGCGAACTATGTCTAGCAACAAGTCTGTTGTCCCCAGCGCCCGCGAGGCCCTGAACAAGTTCAAGATGGAGGCCGCCACCGAGGTGGGCGTGAACCTGAAGCAGGGTTACAACGGTGACCTGACCAGCAAGCAGGCCGGCTCTGTCGGCGGCCAGATGGTCAAGAACATGACACCCGTGCGAACTGTAAAATACATACGGAAAAGCCGGACAGCGGAGGGGCATGAGGTGGCGGTAATCTATCAGTGTCAGGTGGGGGTATGACCCTGTAAGCCCCAGAACAGAGCATGGAATTGCCCACAGAAGTAATCTTCTGTGGGCAATTCTGCAGTTGGAGAAAAATCATATTCACAACCGAATTTTTATTCTAACATTCTTATTGCATTATAACATTTCAAATGTTATAATGCTGTTGAGGTGTTGACTGTGCTGGATTACCTAAATCAGACGCTTGGGCTGGAAGCGACAATAATCCCATGGACAGAGGCGGATCGCTTTCCGCTTTATTTGAGAAATGGGAGAAAATATTTTCTACTGCACATCGGTGGGGTAGAGTGCGTTCTCATCGAGGCAGACGAGAAGAACTTTAGTCTGCCCTCCTTCCGCAAGCAGGTGGCAAAGCTACCCGGTCAGCCGGAGCATATTGTTCTCTGCTTCAAACGCTTGGAGTCCAGACAACGAAAAGCCTTGATCGAGGCAGGGATACCCTTTATTGTTCCGGGCAGTCAGGTTTATCTGCCGTTTCTGGGAGTAGTGCTTCAGGAACGGATGAAGTCGGTCAAATCTGCTCCCGAGAGGTTCTCTCCTTCGGCGCAGTTGATCCTGCTGTATCTGATCTATGAGCCGACTGTACAGCCCATTCGGAAGGTAGATCTGGCCAAGCGGCTGGAGCTCTCCGCCATGAATGTGACCCGGGCCGTGCAGGAGCTGGAGACACTGGAGCTGGTCACCGTGGAAAAAGCCGGCCGCAGTGATCATGTGTCTGCTATTGATAAGGGAAAATCCCTCTATGAAAAGGCGTTGCCCTATCTGATTGACCCGGCGCAAAAGCGGATCCATATCCGTAAAGTGTCTGCAATGGAAGGGACTCCCTTAGCAGGGGAGTCGGCCTTGGCGGTGCGGAGTATGCTGGCCTCCCCGGCGGTAGAGTGCAGAGCCATCAGCCGCAAGGAATTCAAACACCTTGAAGGTATTGAGGAAATCGACCCCGCATGGAGCAATAGTAACGACTATATCCAGCTTGAACTTTGGAAGTATGACCCCAAAGCGTTAGCTGATCACGCCGGAGTAGATATAATTTCACTCTCTCTGTCTCTGAAAGATAATGAGGATGAACGTGTGGAACAGGCAGTAGAAGAAATGATGGAGGGATACAAATGGTAAGCGGGTTTGATTCGTTCCGGGAGAGGTTCAAGGGCTACGAGGACTGCTACACCATCATCGGCGGAACGGCCTGCGATATCCTGATGAATGAGGCAGGGCTGAACTTCCGGGCCACCAAGGATATCGACATGATCCTTTTGATCGAGGAGCGATTTGCCGAGTTCGCTGCCGCCTTTTGGAGTTATATCAAGGACGGCGGTTACAAGTGCGGGTGGAAAAGCTCGGATGCACCACACTTTTATCGTTTTACCGAACCTCAGGCAGCCGGGTATCCTGTTATGATCGAGCTGTTCTCCCGGCGGCCGGATTTTCAGATTGACCACCCCGAGATCCACCTGACACCGCTACCTGTGTCCGAAGAGATCTCCAGCTTGTCCGCCATTATGCTGGACGAGAACTATTACCGGCTTATGTTGGCCGGCCGCAGGACGGTGGACGGAGTATCAGTCCTGGGCGCAGAATATCTGATGTTGTTCAAGATGAAAGCCTGGCTGGATCTGCGGCAAAAGAAAGCAGACAGCGCCCATGTCAATGAGCGGGATCTAAAGAAGCACAAGAATGATGTCTTCCGACTGTTCCGACTGGTGGAGCCTTCCGCTCAGATTGCAATCTCTTCGACAGTCGGAAAAGATGTAGGGCAGTTCATAAATGCGATGAGGAGTGAGCCGATTAACTTGGAAAAGCTCGATGTCGAGGGAATGCCTCTGGATGAGGTTTTGAGGGAACTGGAAAGAATGTTTGTCGTTTCCTGAAAGAAAGAGTATAATAAAATCAACCATTCAAAACTCGCACATTTTACAAAAGAGGTGACCCCTCCGTGTTTCATAAAATGATAACCAACGCCCGCAACCGTTGGCTTATGTCCGACCAGTGTACCGTCAAGGACTTGTTTGCTTATATCGAGACTGCTGGTCAGATGCGGGATGCTCAAATCGACGCTATCAAAACCTATCTCTTTCTCAAAATTACCTGCGATTGTCAACCGCTGGCTAATTTGTTCTGCACGGGAAAGTTCAATACCCTGGAGCTGGATGACGTCGCACTGAAAACCAGCACTAAGGACTTTTTGAAGAAACACCCGGCGGCCGCAGCGCTGCTTGAATACGCCTGTTTGAAGAATGATGCCGGAGAGCAGGTATCTGTTCAGATCGAGGAGCAGGTTAAGAACGCCCCAGAAAGCATTGATTATGAAACGTTTTTCAAAGAGGCCTTCTACAATGTCTCTTATACCGACTACCTGTTCAGCCTTCCCATGGGCGCCGGAAAGACCTACCTGATGGCGGCTTTTATCTATCTGGATCTGTACTTTGCTATGAATGAGCCAGACAATCCGGCCTTTGCCCACAACTTCATCATCTTTGCCCCATCTGGCCTGAAATCATCCGTTGTGCCCAGCTTGAAAACCATCCAGAACTTTGATCCTGCCTGGGTCATCCCGGAGCCGGCGGCGTCGGAGGTCAAGCGGGCACTTACCTTTGAGGTGCTGGATCAGGGAAAAACAGCCAACAAGTCCAACAAGACAAAAAATCCCAATGTACAGAAGCTTGCCAATCATCAGCCTCTACATGAACTCTTTGGCCTGGTGGCTGTAACAAACGCCGAGAAGGTAATTTTGGACCGTGTCCAGGAAAAGAACGGGCAGATCACTCTGTTTGAGGACAGCGATGACGAGAAGGACCGTCAGGCCAACGAACTGCGGAACCTTATCAGTAAGCTTCCGGCCCTGTCCATTTTTATTGATGAGGTCCACCATGCCGTCAACGACGAAATCAAGCTGCGGGCGGTGGTCAACCGCTGGGCAGAAGATGGCGCTGTCAACTCGGTCATCGGTTTTTCCGGCACCCCCTATCTGGAAAAGGCAGAGAAAATCGCAGTTACAGACAGGTTCACAGTGGCTACCGCCGAGATCACCAACATCGTCTACTATTATCCGTTGGTGGACGGCGTGAGGAATTTTCTCAAGCGCCCGGTGGTAAAAATTGCAGATATCGCCGACAGTGCCCGCATTATTGAAAAGGGGGTGCGGGAGTTTCTGGATACATACAAGGACACGGTGTACCGTGATGGGACTGCAGCCAAGTTGGGCATTTACTGCGGCACCATTGAAAAGCTGGAGGAACTGGTCTATCCTCTGGCTTCTCAAATTGTTCAAGAATATGGCCTTTCTACCAACTGCATTCTGAAATTTCATAAGGGAAACAAGCAATATCCCCAGCCCGCCGACAGCCAGATGCAGTTTGATACACTGGACAAGCCCATTTCCGATATCCGTATAGTCCTGCTGGTGCAGATCGGTAAGGAGGGGTGGGATTGCCGTAGCTTAACCGGCATTATTCTCTCTCAGGAAGGCGACTGCCCCAAGAACATGGTGCTGCAAACCTCCTGCCGGTGTCTCCGTCAGGTGGACCGGGGCCAGCCTGAGACCGCACTTATTTACCTCAACAGCACCAACGGTGACAAGCTGATCAGCCAGCTCCAACAGCAGCATCGCATTTCTCTGCATGAGTTCACCACGGGCGGTCAGGGGACTTCTCAACTGAACCGCTATGACCGCACCGGCTATCTGAAGTTGCCCAAGGTGGATTTTTTCCAGCTTCGGGTCCGCTATGAGGATACGCTGGAAAAAGAGGCAACTCCGGCCGAGGACATCCCCCGCTCTGCTG
>CANPNN010000031.1 GCA_947575475.1 uncultured Pseudoflavonifractor sp. | reverse complement strand
TTTCTTGGGGGGCGTGGGGGGGCATTCTTTGGCCCTTCAAAGAATGGTCCCCCACTCTACGCACCTATAGATTTGCTGGCAACTACCAACCAAACGGTATCACTTTCAAAATTTCCAGAGATTGGGTAAACGTAGTTCGCTCCTGGGATCAGTCAAGGGGTACTGGCTATAAAATGGGATTTTCCATATAATCTTGCAATCATTTCCACTCTATGGTACGATTTCAAAAAAGGGGGGAAGAGCCTTGAGAAACGAATATGAGGACGATCTTTTCTTCGCCCAATACGCCCAGATGCCCCGGAGCAGGGAGGGCCTCCCCGCCGCCGGGGAGTGGCACCAGTTGCGGCTGCTGCTGCCGTCCCTGAAGGGGAAGCGGGTGCTGGACCTGGGGTGCGGGTATGGCTGGCACTGTAAATACGCCGCCGAGCAGGGGGCGGCGGAGGTGCTGGGGCTGGACCTGAGCCCTAAAATGCTGGAGGAGGCCCTGCGGCGCAACCGGGACGACCGCCTGCGCTATCGGGTGTGTGGGATCGAGGAGTATGAGTATCCGGAGAATACCTGGGATTGCGTGATCTCCAATCTGGCCCTGCACTATGTCGCCGACCTGGACGGCGTATTTCAAAAGGTCCACCGCACCCTGGCTCCCGGCGGGACCTTTGTCTTCAATATCGAGCACCCGGTCTTCACCGCCGGGGTGGACCAGGACTGGGTCTATGACGAGAAGGGGAGACCCCTCCACTGGCCGGTGGACGACTATTTTAAGCCCGGGCTTCGCCTCACCCACTTTCTGGGCTGTCAGGTGGAGAAGCAGCACCACACCCTGACCCAGATCTTGATGGGTTTGCTGGAGAGCGGCTTTATGCTGGAGGCGGTGGAGGAGGCCCAGCCGCCCCGGTCTATGATGAAGATACCGGGGATGAAGGATGAGCTGCGCCGGCCCATGATGCTGCTGGTGCGGGCCAAGGTCCGGGGGTAGGATTAAGGGGGTGGCTGGCAGCCACCCCCTTTGATATGACCTTTGTTACGAGAGCAGGTAGTTATTTTTCCGGTTTGCGGGCAGAAAATCGGCCAGCTGGTAGGAGGCATACCCTCCAGTGACCAAGGGCTCTTGGTCACAGAGGGTTTTGCCTCTTCCCGGCTGTCCGCCTTCAGGATATACATGCCCGCCATTCCTGGGTAGCCCTTGAATACGCCGTAGAGTTCCAGCTTTCCCGCCTCGTCCAGTCTAATGATCGCGATTGAGTATACCACGGAAAGAGGGGGCCCTCAATTCTTTTTTGAACGTATACGGCGCTTTTGGGCCGACCGCCGCTCTTGCCACATCCGCCCTGATATGCTACAATGTAATAAATTTATCTGGATACCCAAAGAAACAGAAAAGGGGAGAGCGCCATGCCCACCACAGTCGATCCTGAGGCCGCCCAGGAGACCCTGGACATTTTTCAAAAGACCATAGAAGAATTTTCCTGGCAGACCGCCGCCGTGCTGGTGTGCCTGCTGGTGGCCGCCATCGTGGCCATTCGGATCATCGTCTCCCTGGCCGACCGGGCCATGGTCCAGGCCAAGCTGGACCGGGGGGTGCGGACCTTCCTCCGCTCGGGGCTGAAGGTGGTGCTGTGGGTGGTGGCTATCTGCGCTCTGCTGGGGTATCTGGGGGTGCCCATGACCTCCCTGGTGGCCCTGCTCAGCGTTTTGGGCTTGGCGGTGTCCCTGGCCATCCAGGGGACGCTGTCCAATCTGGCGGGGGGTATCATGCTCCTCACTGCCCACCCCTTCTCTGCCGGGGACTTTGTGGAGGCCGGGGGCGTCAGCGGTACAGTCCAGGAGGTGGGGCTTGTCTACACCAAGCTGGACACCGCCGACAACAAGGTGGTCTATATCCCCAACGGGGAGATCTCCAGTAAGACCATCACCAACTACTCGGGTAACGATAAGAGAAGGATAGAATTGAAATTTACCGCCTCCTACGACGACCCGCCGGAGAAGGTGAAGGAGTGCATGACCCGGGTGGTGGGGGAGCACCCCCTGACCCTGCCCACCCCGGAGCCTCTCATCCGGGTCAGCGGCTACGGCAGCAGCTCCATTGAATATATCCTGCGCGCCTGGTGCGCCACAGAGGACTATTGGACGGTATATTTCGACCTTTTGGAGCAGGTAAAGGCCGCCTTCGACCGGGCGGGGGTGGAAATGACCTACGATCACCTGAATGTCCACGTGGTGGAAAAGTAAGCGGAAGAGAAGCGTTCTGAAAACAAAAAAGCGGCGCTGGCTTTAGACCAGCGCCGCATTTTCTTTTCACTCCGGGAGGGCCAAGCCGTGCAGGAAGGAGCCGCCCATGACCTCCCCGCCGATCACCGTGTTTTTGCAGATCAGCAGGTGGGCGATGGCGCCTGTTTCTCCGGTGGGATAGTTCAGGATCTCATAGGTGTACCGCCGTACCCGCTTTCCGGCGTATTTGCTCAGATCAAAGCCTTGGCCTGTCTGAAGCTCTAAATATTGGCTGTACTCCGGCCCGAATTCCTTTGGAAGCTCCAATTCCTCCACCAAGGTGGCTTGGGGAGATACCTGCCAGCCCCACTCCTGCAAATAGGCCACCCGGTCCTCCTCGGTCTTGACCCCTTTGGGGCTGATCGACGCGGAGGCCGCCGCTCCCCGGCCAGCCAGCAGAGTCACCGCCGCCGCAGAGGCGCAGAGCACCGCCGCCACAGTTAATACGATCTTCTTTTTGTTCAGTTTTGCCGTCCAGATAAACACATCCATCGCCCCTCGTTTTTTTGGCTTTGCTCTATTGATATGGAAAAAGGGCTTGTCATATGATAAAATAAACCAAATGAGATTTTATCATACGTTTGAGAGAGGAGGCTGCCGATGGACCGCATCGATAAGCTACTGGCCAACACGGGCCGCTGGTCCCGGAAGGAAGCGGCGGAGCTGATCCGCACAGGGCGGGTGACGGCGGACGGGACGGTGGTCTGCCGCAGGGAAGACAAATTTCCAGCCTCCGTCTGTCTCCGGGTGGATGGAGAGAGGGTTTCCACTGAAAAATATATCTATCTCATGCTCCATAAGCCTGCGGGGCTGGTCTCCGCCACAGAGGACCCCAAGGAACCCACCGTGCTGTCCCTGCTGCCGGAGCACCTGCAAAGGATCGGCCTGTTTCCGGCCGGGCGGCTGGATAAGGATACGGTGGGCCTGCTGCTGCTTACCAACGACGGCCCTCTGGCCCACCGGCTGCTGTCCCCGAAGAGCCATGTGGACAAGACCTACCTGGTCCGGGTGGAGGGGGAGCTGGACGGGGAGGACCGGCGAGCCTTCCGGGAGGGGATCGTCCTGGCCGATGGGTACGAGTGCCTTCCGGCGGGGCTGGAGCTTCTGGGACCGGGAGAGGCCCGGGTCACGCTCCATGAGGGGAAGTACCATCAGATCAAGCGGATGTGTGCCGCCCGAGGGAAGCCTGTGACCTTTCTGAAACGCCTTACCTTTGGGCCGCTCACCCTGGACGAGACGCTGCTTCCCGGACAGTGGCGGTCCCTTGCGGAGGAGGAACTTCATGCCCTCCGGCGGACATAAAAAGGAGTTTATGCAATTTCCACAAAAAACTTGTCAATTCCTATTGAAAAGGGAGAAAAAGTCCGGTATAATGTAAATAGCGGAAATTTGAAATTTACCCTAAATATAAAAAGGGAGGGTCCCAAATGCCCAACAGGATTTTTCAGAGCGTTGTGCTTCAAATGAAGGAAGGAACAGACCGGGCGGTGGGTGTGATCGACGCGGAAGGAACGGTGATCGCCTGCGGCGATCCCTCCCTGGTGGGAACGCGCTGGGGCGGAGCGGTGGAGACGGTCAACGCCGCCGAGACAGGCGTGGTGACCTGGGAGGGCAAGACCTTTAAAGCCCTGGCCCGCTGGGGCGCCCAGTTGGAGTACGCCAGTTTTGTGGAGGGGGACGACGCCCTTGCCCGCTCCCTGTGCATGGTGGCCTCGGTGGCTTTGAACGGGGCCAAGCAGAGTTACGAGGAGAAGCATGACAAGGGAACCTTTGTCAAGAACATCATCTCTGATAACATCCTTCTGGGCGACATCTATGTCCGGGCCAAGGAGCTGCACTTCGACTGCGATGTGTACCGGGGCGTGTTCCTGGTCCGACAGGCGGAGCCCACCAACCCTGCCCTGATCGACGCCATTCAGGCTATGTTCCCTGACAAGCAGACCGATTTTGTCCTGTCGGTGAGCGAGACCGACGTGGCCGTGATCAAGCAGTTTCCCGAGGGGACGGAGGGCAAGAAGCTGGACAAGCTGGCCCGCCAGATCCAGGAGGATCTGGCTGCAGGCCAGGAGATCAAGGTGGTAGTGGGGATCGGAACGGTGGTCAGCAATATCCGGGAGCTGGCCCGCTCCTATAAGGAGGCCCAGCTTGCCATTGAGGTGGGTAAGTTTTTTGAGACCGAGCAGACGGTCATCAATTATGAGAATCTGGGGATCGGACGGCTGATCTACCAGCTGCCCACGACCCTGTGCGAGATGTTCCTGCAGGAGGTTTTCAAGAAGAATCCCATCGACGCTTTGGATCAGGAGACCCTCTTCACCATCAACAAGTTTTTTGAAAACAACCTGAACGTATCTGAGACGGCCCGTAAGCTTTTTGTGCACCGGAACACCCTGGTCTACCGGCTGGAGAAGATCAAGAAGCTCACCGGTCTTGACCTTAGAGAGTTTGACGACGCCATCACCTTTAAGGTCGCTATCATGGTCAAAAAGTACCTGGTATCCCGGGGTATCGAGGGATAAGGAGAAGAATTTATAAGAGAAAGCGATTGACAATCAAACGTGGGCCGCTCCGCCCAGGCTGGGTTGTCAATCGTCTTATGAGGAGTAGGCATGATTCGTTTTTTGGACATCCAAAAAAGCTACGATAACGGCACCAAGGCTCTGAAGGGGATCTCCCTGAAGATCGACGACGGGGAGTTTGCCTTTCTGGTAGGTCCTTCCGGTTCGGGAAAGTCCACCATCATCAAGCTCATTACCGGAGAGGAACAGACCTCCGGTGGGCGGATCATGGTCAACGGGTACAACCTGAACAGCATCCGGCCCAACCAGATCCCCTATATGCGCCGGACACTGGGGGTCATCTTTCAGGATTTCCGTCTCATTGAGAAAAAGACGGTGCGGGAAAATCTGGAATTTGCCATGCGGGCGGTAGGAGCCTCCCCCCGGGAGATCCGCAAGCGGATCCCCTACGTACTGGATCTGGTGGATCTGACGCGGAAGGGGGATCGCTATCCCTCCCAGCTTTCGGGCGGCGAGCAGCAGCGGGTGGCCATCGCCCGGGCCTTGGTGAACAATCCCCAGATGATCATAGCCGACGAGCCCACAGGGAATCTGGACCCCCAGCGGTCCTTGGAGATCATGACCCTTCTGGAAAAGATCAACGAGCTGGGGACCACCATGCTGGTGGTGACCCATGAGAAGGAGCTGGTAAATCGATTCTCCAAGCGGGTCATCGCCATCGAAAACGGACGCATCATCAGCGACGAGACAGGCGGGTACTATAAAAATGAAGAGATCATATAACATAGGTTATTACTTTTCCGAGGGCTTCCACTCCATCTTTACCCACGGCCTGATGTCCTTCGCCGCGGTGATCATGATCGTGGCCTGCCTTCTCATCATGGGCTCCTTTTCCCTGGTTGCTCTGAACCTGGAGCAGGAGTTGGGCAAGCTGGAGCAGGACAACGAATTCCTGGCTTTTGTGGACGAGACCTATACCCGGGAGCAGGCGGCGGCCCTTCAAAGTAAGATCGAGGCGGTCCCCAATGTCTCCTATGTGGTCTTTACCACCAAGGAAGAGGCCCAGCAGAACTATGCGGAAAAGTATGCCAGCGACAAAAATGCGGAGCTTTATTCCGAATTGCCTACCGAGGTGTTCCGGGACCGGTATTCGATCCACATGAGCGATCTGAGCCTGATGCAGGCGACCATTGACGCGGTGGAGGCTATCGAGGGCATTCAGGGTCACCAGGCGGCTCCCGAAGTGGCTGAGGGTTTTGTGTTGATCCGCAATGTGGCGGCGGGGGTGGCTCTGGTCCTTATCCTTATGCTGCTGGCCATCTCCCTTTTTATCATCTACAACACCATCAAGCTGGGCACCTTTACGAGAAGGGAAGAGATCGCCATCATGAAGATGTGCGGCGCCACCAACGGCTTTGTCCGGGGGCCCTTTGTCTTTGAGGGGATGCTGCTGGGCCTGTTTGGCGCGGTGGTGGCCTTTTTCCTCCAGTGGGGGATCTACGCCATCATTGCCCAGGCCATTGATACGGGCGCGACCTTCCAGTTGATCAGTGTGATCCCGTTCGGGGATATATGGCCCAAGGTGCTGGGGGTCTTTGCCGTCACCGGCCTGGTGGTAGGTACCGGCGGCTCGGTCATGGCCATTCGGAAATTTTTGCAGGTCTGACCCCCGGCGGACGGCGGGTCCGCCGTCCTGCCGGTTATATCTCCCAAGGAGGGGACTCAAGTGGGAAAAACACCACAGCGCAAACAAAAAAAATATAAGCCGGATATACGCCGGATCGTCAGTGTGGCCATCTGCGTCCTGTTGGCCCTGGCTCTGGTACTGCCTTTGCTCAGTACGGCCATTCTCAGTGCCCGGGCGGCCACACAGACCGAGCTGAAAAACCAGATCTCGGGCCTGAAGTCCAGCGCCTCCGAGGCTGCCGCCAAGAAGAAGGAGCTTCAGGCCCAGCTGGACGCCATCAAGAGCGACAAGGCACAGGCCATGCAGCAGCACCAGATCCTGGCGCAGCAGCTTGCCGCTATCGACGCCCAGATCGCCAACACCCAGAGCCAGATCGATACATATACCCAGCTTATCCAGGCGGAGGAGGTCGCTCTCGCCGAGGCCCAGGACCGGGAGACGGCGGCATATACCCGTTTTTGCCAACGGGCAAGGTCGATGGAGGAATCGGGAGATATCTCCTACTGGTCGGTGCTCTTTTCCGCCAGTGACTTTTCCGATCTTCTGGACCGGCTTGCCATGGTAGATCTTATTATGGAGTATGATAACTCTGTGGTGGTCGCCCTGGTGGCCGCAAAGGAGGAGGTGGAGGCTACTCTGACCGCTCTGAATGAGTCTAGAGCGGGGCTGGAGGAGCAGCGGGCCCAACAGGAGGAGCAGCGGGCCGAGCAGGACGCCAAGGTCCAGGAGGCCCAGGAGATCCTGGATGAGTTGAAAAAGGACGCCGCCGCCGCCGAGGCGCTGGTTGCGGCCGAAGAGGCGGAGGAGAAGAAGATCGCCGCCGAGATCTCCAAGAAGGAGAAGGAGCTGGACCGGCTCATCGCCTCCCAGCAGATCACGTTCGATCCCGGCACGGGCTATCTGTATCCTCTGCCCGCCAGCAACAATGTCATTACCTCCCGTTTCGGGCCCCGGACCCATCCCATCACAAAGAAGTACCACAATCACAGCGGTACCGATATCGCCGCCCCCGGCGGCACCAACGTCAAAGCGGTCCAGGGAGGGGTGGTGGCCACCTCGGCATACGCCCCCAATTCCTATGGGGAGTATGTGGTCATTAATCACGGAAATGGGATATCCACCCTTTACGCCCACATGCAGCGGGGCTCCCGAAAGGTGAAGGAGGGGGATGTGGTGAGCCAGGGCCAGGTGCTGGGCCTGGTGGGTTCCACCGGCTCCTCCACGGGCAACCACCTCCATCTGGAATTGCGGAAGAACGGCGTGCGGCAGAATGCGCTGACCATGTTCCCCGGCATGACCTTTGATTTCAGAGATTAAAGACGGACTTCAGGGCGGGCGGAGGCGACCTCCGTCCGCCTTTCTTTTTGAACCTGGAAAGGATTGGTAGTATGCTCAGTGCCAAGAAAAGAGAAAAGAGGTTCACCTCTTCCCAGATGATCCTGGCTGCCCTGGGGGGAGCCATGGCGGCTCTGGCCACCGGGATCCTCCTGCTGTGGGTCGTCCTGGGCCCCTATGTCCTCTCCCTGGCCGAGGCCTGGGGCCTGGTCCAGACCCAGTTTGTGGGGGAGTATGAGCCGGACCGGGTGGTGGACAGCGCCCTTGCCGGCATGGTGGCCGGAACAGGAGACCGCTGGAGCTATTATCTGAACGCCGAAGGCTACGCCGCCCAGAACCAGCGCCGGGAGAACTCCTTTGTGGGAGTGGGGATCTCGGTGGAGGCCGCAGAGGGGGAGGGACTTCGCATCCTGGAGGTCTATGAGAACGCCCCCGCTCAAGCTGCGGGCCTGACCGCGGGGGAGATCGTCACCGCCGTGGACGGGATCTCTTTGGCGGATAAGACCCTGGAGGAGGGGACCGCCCTGGTCCAGGGGGAGGAGGCGACTATGGTGACTCTTACAGTCCGGGCCTTGAATGGGGGCGAGCGGGAGGTGGAACTTCGGCGGACCCAGGTGGAGAGCGTCTCAGTCTCCTATGAGCTTATAGAGGGCAATGTGGGCTACATCCAGGTGAAAAACTTCTATACCCACAGCGCCGACCAGGTGCAGGGAGCGGTGGAGGCCCTGGAGGAGCAGGGGGCGGCCGCCCTGGTTTTCGATATGAGAAACAACGGCGGGGGCTATGTATCCGAGCTGACCCAGATGCTGGATCACCTCCTGCCCGAGGGTCCCATCTTCCGCTCAGAGACCAAGGGAGGGCGGGAGACAGTGACCGAATCGGACGAAAAAAGCGTGGAGCTGCCCATGGCGACCCTGGTGAACGCGGATACCTATTCCGCCGCCGAGTTTTTCGCCGCCCAGCTCCAGGAGAGCGTGGGGGCCCCTATCGTGGGGGAGGCGACCTCGGGCAAGGGCTACTCTCAACAGGCCATTCCTCTTCCCAACGGAGGAGCCCTGAACCTGTCCACCGGCCGCTACCGCACAGGAGCGGGAGTCTCCCTGATCGGAACAGGAGTGACCCTGGACAGGGAGGTGGAACTGAATGAGACGGCGCAAGCCGCCCTTCGGGCCGGAACTTTGGCGCGGGAGGAGGATGCCCAACTTCAGGCCGCATTGGCCCTTCTTCCCTGAGCCCTTTGCGCATATTCTTGACCGGAGGGGGGCGATGAGAGATGGTGGCCTACTTTTACCGCACTGAGGAGAAAATGCTTTGGCCCCGCTATGAGGCGGCGGCCCCCATGGGTCTTCCCCTTATCCGGGTGGCCCTGCCGCGAAAATATTCTCCCCGCCGTCTGAGAAGATTGGCGGGACGGCTATACAGAAGAGGGATCCGAAGGTTTTGGAGCGATGATCCCGCGCTGGATCCGGAGCCGCTGCGGCCTGTCAGCCCTCTGCCCCTCCTGCGGGCCATGGGGGCAGAGCTGGTGCTGACGCTGGTGGCCGCCGTTCCCCTGCGGGAGCGCCAAGTCGCCCTCCGGGGGGAGACGGCGGGGCCTGAGGCCTGGGTCATAGCGGAGGGCCTCTGCCCCCAAGTGGGGGGGCTTTACCTGGATTTTGACCGGGGGGAGGAGGAGCTGGCCCTCCATCTGAGGGAGCGGTTCGGTGCGGTCCCTCTCCATCTGGGGCAGGGGCGGCCGCCCCTGGCGGCGGTGGAGCTGGGACCCCGCCCTTCTCAGCTGGAGCGGACTCTCCGGCTCTGGGGGGAGCCAGAGCTTCTGGGGCTTACCCTTTTGCCGGAGGTGGAGCTGCCCTTTTTGGAGCTTCTGTGGGAAACGGGGCGAATAGACAGGAAGGAGCTGCGGGTGGATTGGCCTTGACAGAAGGGGAGAAAATACATATAATAACAGAATCATATCACCAGCAGAAAACAAGGCCGGCAACGGCTTTTTCCATGTAATCGGAACAATTAAGGAAAGGTGACGGAAAAATGGCCAAGCAATACAAACTGACCCCCAAGCATATGGAGGAACTGAAGGAAGAACTCAACTACCTGAAGACCGTTCGGGAAAAGGAGGTAGCTGAACTTATCAAGGAGGCCCGCTCCTTTGGCGACCTGAGCGAAAACAGCGAGTACGACGAGGCCAAAAATGAGCAGGGCAAGCTCTTCTCCCGCATCGCGGAGATCGAGGCGGTGCTGTCGAATTACGTGCTGATCGAGGAGCAGCACTTTGACGCCAACGCTGTGGGTATCGGCAGCCAGGTGACCGTGAAGGACGAAAAAACGGGGAAGGAGACCACCTACCGGGTGGTGGGCTCCCAGGAGGCCGATCCCATGAAGGGCCGCATCTCCGAGGATTCCCCTTTTGGCAAGGCCCTGTTGGGCAAGGCCCTGGGCGATAAGGTGGAGGTAGAGGCCCCCATTGGGATGCTCTACTACACCGTGACCGATATTCAAAAGGGTTGATGGCCCGGATGTAACGTAAGTTTTACATTGCAGATAGGAGAATCATTATGGCAGAGGAACAAAAGAACGCCCCCCAGCAGCCCGAGCTTTCCGAGCTGCTGAAGATCCGCCGGGATAAGCTTGCCGAGCTTCAGGCGGCTGGGGAGGACCCCTTCCAGCAGACCAAATTCGACTGGGATGCCACCAGCCAGCAGATCAAGGATAACTTTGACGCCATGGAGGGGAAGCCTGTGAAGGTGGCGGGCCGGCTCATGTCCAAGCGGGGCATGGGCAAGGTGTCCTTCTGCGACCTCCAGGACCGGGACGGCCGCATCCAGCTCTACGCCCGTCAGGACGAGATGGATGAGGCGGTCTATAAGAAGTTCAAAAAGTACGATATCGGTGATATCGTAGGCGTGGAAGGGGAAGTCTTCCGCACCCAGCGGGGGGAGATGAGCGTTCGGGCCAAGGATATCACCCTCCTCAGCAAGTCCCTGCTGCCTCTGCCTGAGAAGTTTCACGGCCTCCAGGACAAGGAGCTGCGCTACCGCCAGCGGTATGTGGATCTGATCATGAACCCCGAGGTGAAGCGGAACTTTGTGATCCGGAGCCAATTTGTCAAGCACGTCCGGGACTTTCTGGATAACCGGGGCTTCATGGAGGTGGAGACCCCCGTTCTCAACACCATTCAGGGGGGAGCCACTGCCCGGCCCTTCGTGACCCATCACAACACCTTGGACATTGATATGTACCTGCGCATTGCCACTGAGTTGCCCCTGAAGCGGCTTATCGTGGGCGGAATGGACCGGGTCTACGACCTGGGCCGCATCTTCCGCAACGAGGGCATGGACCCCAAGCACAACCCAGAGTTCACCACCGTGGAACTCTACCAGGCCTATGCCGACTTCAACGACATGATGGACCTCTTTGAGGAACTCCTCTCCTCCGCCGCCCAGAAGATTTTGGGCACCTATGAGGTGGAGTGGCTGGGGGAGA
>CANPNN010000030.1 GCA_947575475.1 uncultured Pseudoflavonifractor sp. | reverse complement strand
CAGCGCCATCAGCACCCGCTTCACAATATATTTTGCCATTTTGTCACTCCCTAAAATTCATATCGCGGCGCCCCGGCCCACTGCCGGACCTCCGCGGATAAATGGTCGTTCTATTTTACAGCAAAATCCTTTCCCCGTCAAGGATTTCATGGCTCCAAAATATTTCTGCTTTTAAAATGTTTTCCTTCACCCTTTGCCTGTCAAGGACTTTTTTTCAAAATTCTCCCTCTATATGCCCCCTAATCAGGGAAAATTGTCCGCCTCAAAAAGACAAATGCAGGAGATGCCCCCATCTCCTGCATTTTATATTTTTTACAGCTCAGACAGGGTCCCCTTTTCGTACCGAAGGAGCTTTACCGTATTTCGGGTGCCCTTTACGATCTGGTCCATCCGCAGCTCCTCGGTGATCCCGGAGGTAAAGGTATAGGCCACTCCATGTCGTTTGGCCCGGCCGGTGCGGCCGATGCGGTGGACATAGTACTCATTTTCGTCGGGCACGTCATAATTGAACACCACGTCCACATCGTCAATGTCCAGCCCCCGGGCGGCCACGTCGGTGGCCACCAGCACCCGGAGCTTTCCCTCCCGAAAGCGCTGCAGGGTCTTCTCTCTGGCGGACTGCTGGATATCTCCGTGGATGGCCTCGCACTTTACGCCCCCCATACGGAGCAGTCCCGAGAGCCTGTCGGTCATATTTTTGGTGTTGCAGAAGGCAATGGCCCGCTCGTAGCCGCCGTGCTCCAAAAGCTGGAGCATCAGCTCCGCCTTGGCGGAGCGGTCCACCTCGATCCGATACTGGTCGATATCCGGCTTATTCTGGAGATCGGCCTGGACGGTGATCTCCACCGGATCCCGCTGGTAGACCCAGGAGATATCCATCACTTCCCGGGAAATGGTGGCGGAGAACATACCGATATTCTTTCGGGACTTGATCTGGTCCAGGATCCGGGTCACATCCCGGATAAAGCCCATATCCAGCATCCGGTCTGCCTCGTCCAGCACCACCGTCTCCACCTTGTCCAGCCGGATGGTCCGCCGCTTCATATGGTCCATGAGCCGGCCGGGGGTGGCCACCACGATCTGGGGGTGATCCTTGAGCTGCTTGATCTGCTTTTCAATGGGGGCGCCGCCATAGAGGACAACGGTCTTGACCCCCTCCTTGAACTCGCACAGATCCTGCAGCTCCTCCTGGATCTGGATGGCCAGCTCCCGGGTGGGAGCCAGCACAAGGCCCGTCACGCTTTTTTCAGCGGGGTCGGTGTGCTCCACCATGGGAATGCCAAAGGCAAAGGTCTTCCCCGTCCCTGTGGGGGCCTTGGCGATCACGTCCCGCCCTTCCATAAAGTAGGGGATGGCCCCGGACTGGACGGGAGTAGCCCGCTCATAGCCCTTTTTCTGGAGGGCCTTCATGATCTCAGGGGACAGGCCCAGCTCGTCATAGCGCTTGATGTCGGTTATGGTTTGGCCGTTGATCTCCATAGAGAAATTCCTTTCTTTCGTATACTGTTTATCTGAAGCGAGAGCCCCCGTCACCCCGCGACGGTCTCGGCCAGTACCGCCACCACCGGCAGCGTGAATATGCTCAGGAGGGTGGAGAAGCTGACCAGTTCAGCGGTCCGCTCCGGGCTGCGGTCAAACTTCTCCGCAAACATACTGGTGACTCCGGCCGAGGGCGCGCCGGAGAGGATCACCGCCGCTACATATAAAAGATGGTTGTTCCGGAAGGGAAGCATCACCGCCATGGTGACCAGGGGGATAAGCAGCAGCTTGATGGCCGAGCCCTCATAGAGCTTTCTGTCCCTCAAAAGGCTCCTCAGATCGGCCCGGGCAAGCTGGGCTCCGATGACGATCATGGCCAGAGGGGTATTGAGGCTCCCGATAAAGCCCACCGCCTTGAAGAGGGGGCCGGGCAGGGTGGTGCGGGTCAGAAACAGGGGAATGCCTCCCAGCATCCCCAGCACTCCGGGGGTGACGATCATCTTTTTGAGGGAAAATCTCTTCTCCCCACTCATCATCACCAGCCCGTGGCTCCAGGTCCACAGGTTGAACACCACCAGGGCCACCACGGCGAAGATCACCGCCTCGTCCCCCATGATGGCCTGGATGAGAGGGATGCCCATAAAGCCCGTGTTGCCGTACATGGACCCGAACCGGAAGGGGATGCGCAGGTCGGGCTCATCCTTTCGAAAAAAGAAGCAAACGATGAGGGCATAGAGGGCGTAGCACCCCATCTGGCACAGCACCCCCACCCCCAGGGTCTTGAGCAGGGCGTCGTCGTAGCCGGTCTGGAAGGAGTCTATGATGATGCAGGGCGTCACCACGTAGAGGAGCAGGGTGGAGAACTCCGCGGTCCCATGGGAGGATATCTTCCCCAGCCTTCCCAGCCCAAAGCCCACCCCCATCATGAGAAAGAGAGTGGCCACCTGACCCAGCACCACGATAAAGCGTTCTAACATGATTTGCCACTACCTTTTTATAAAATACCGTCAACCCCGGGAACGCCTGAGGTCCCGGCTTTTTCCTTTCGGTCCCTACTTTGCCATCCAGCTTGTGGCCCGGTATTGAAGGGCCTCCGCCAGATGCTGTCCCCGGATATTTTCGCTCTCGTCCAGATCCGCAATGGTCCGGGCCACCCGGAGGATACGGTCATAGCCCCTCGCGGTCAGACCCATACGCTCAAAGGCGCCCTTCATCATCGCCTGACAGCCGCTGTCCAACCCGCAGAAGCTCTCCAGCTCCCCCCGGCCCATCTGGGCGTTGCAGGGAACTCCCTTTGTGCCAAACCGGCGGGCCTGGATGGCTCTTGCCCCGTCCACCCGGGCCTTAATGACCGCCGAGGGTTCCCCGTCCGGTTTTTCTGCCAGGGTGCCGAAATCCGGAGGCGGAACGTCCACCACCAGATCGATCCGATCCAGCATGGGGCCGGAGATCTTATGCTGGTACTTCTCCACATCCTTGGGGCTGCACCTGCACCGGTCCGAATAGCCATACCAGCCGCATTTGCAGGGATTCATGGCGCACACCAGCATGAATTGGGCAGGGAAACTCTCGCTGCCCGCGGCGCGGCTGATCTGGACCTTGCCCTCCTCCATGGGCTGGCGCAGGACCTCCAGCACATCCTTGTGAAACTCGGGCAGCTCATCGAGAAACAGGACCCCATGGTGGGCCAGGGAGATCTCGCCAGGACGGATGAGGGGATTGCCTCCCCCCGCCATGCCCATGGTGGAGATGGTGTGATGGGGCGAGCGGAAGGGCCGCTGGGTCAGCAGGGGCCGCTCCCGGGTGGTGAGCCCCAGTACCGAGTGGACGGCGGTGGCCTCCAGGGCCTCTCTCTCGGACAGCTCCGGCAAAATGGAGGGAAGCCTCCGGGCCAGCATGGACTTGCCCGAGCCGGGAGGCCCTATCATCAGGATATTGTGCCCCCCCGCCGCGGCGATCTCCAGGGCCCGCTTTACGTTCTCCTGGCCCTTCACCTCGGCGAAATCGGGTTCGGGAAGCTCCTCCGTCCCGGGGGTCCAGGGCAGAGCGGCGGGGATCAGCTCCTCCCCCTTCAGATGGGAGACAAGCTGGCTCACCGTCTCCACGGGGTAGACCACCATCCCTTTGGCGAGGGTGGCCTCTGGGGCGGAGTCGGCGGGGACAAAGAGACGGCGTATCCCGGCCTTTTGGGCGGCCAGCGCCATGGGCAGCATCCCGGGGACGCTGCGAAGGGCTCCGGACAGGGAAAGCTCCCCCACAAAGGCGCAGTCCCCCTCCGGACGGGGAAGCTGGCCTCCGGCGGAGAGGATCCCTACCAGAATAGGAAGGTCGTAGACCGTGCCGCCCTTTTTCCGGTCGGCAGGGGCCAGGTTCACCGTGATGCGGGAGACAGGGAACTGGAACCCGCAGTTTTTCACCGCCGAGCGCACCCGGTCCCGGGCCTCCTTTACGGCGGCGTCGGGGAGCCCCACAATGTCAAAGTTGGGAAGCCCGCCGGACAGGTCGCACTCACAGGTCACTTCGTAGCCCTCCACCCCGCGAAGGCCTAAAGACCGCACCTGGGTCATCATGGCGGTTTCCCCCCCTCTCTTTCCAAATCAAAATCAGTATAGCATATATTTCCAAGAAATGCTATGGGCGAAAAATTTTTTAAATGGCCGGAAAGGATATAAATTCTTCCCAAAAAAACAATTTACATTTCTATACAAAGCAAATATAATGCTCTTGCTCATCTTTATCAGGCCGGAAGCCTGAATATAACAAACGCAAAGGAGAGACTGCACATGAAGAAAAGGATCACCGCCCTCGCGCTGGCCGTTGTCATGGTCATGGGCACGGTTGCTCTGGCAGCCGGGACAGAGAAGAGCATCACTGTCACCCCCATGGATCTGAATGTCAACGGCTACGCCGTCACCCCCACCAAGTCCAACGGGGAGGCCGCCGAAGTGTTTGCCTATGACGGCGCCACTTACGCTCCCATCCGTTACATCGCCGAGCTGTTGGGCATCGATGTGGAGTGAGACAAAACCGCCCCCAACACCGCGAAGCTGGCCAACGTGCCGGGCTTCGTCCCCCCCGCCGCCTCCGCCAGCCTGAAGGACGGCTCCTACACCGGCGTGGGCACCGGTAAAAACGGCGATGTAACGGTGGAGGTCACCGTTGCCAACGGCGCTATCTCCGCCGTCAAGGTGCTCAGCCACAGCGAGACCCCCGGCATCAGCGATCCCGCCATTGAGCGCATCCCCGCCGCCGTCGTGGCCGGCCAGACCGTGGAGGTCAACGCCGTGGCCGGCGCTACCATGACCGGCGACGCTATCCTCACCGCCGTCAAGTCCTGCATCCAGCAGGCCGGTGGAGACCCCGCCGCCTTCGGAAAGAAGCAGGAGACCGTCAGCGGCAAGACCGTGGAGTATGAGGCCGACATCGTCATCGTGGGCGCCGGCGCCGCCGGTCTGATGGCCGCCCTCACTGCCAGCGAGGCGGGTGCCAAGGTCATCGTGATGGAGAAGGCCGCCAACGCCCTGGCCTCCAACTTTGCCCAGTGCGGCGGCCCCGCCGGCGCCGAGACCACCGTAGCCAAGGAGGCCGGAGTCACCGTCACCAACAAAGAGATCTATGACCACCTCTACGACTTCTCCAACACCACTGTGGACGCCAAGCTACTGTGGGAGGCCTGGAGCCGCGCCGGCGTGGCCATCGACAAGATGGTGGACCTTGGCATCCCCTTCTCCCTGAACGAGGACGTCTACGGTGTAGGCTTCCGGTCCCGCCATCAGTTCAGCGCCGGCGGCAACGACCGGATCGGCCCCATCACCAGCAGGATCGAGGCCAAAGGCGGCAAGTTCCTCTATGAGACCCCTGGCAAGAGCATTATCATGGACAACGGCAAGGCCGTGGGCGTCCAGGGCGTCAACGCCGACGGGGACACTGTCATCGTGAAAGCCAAGGCCGTCATGACCTGCACCGGCGGTTTCCAGGGCAGCCCTGAGATGCTCCAGAAGTACCTGGGCAACGCCGACATCGTCTCCCTAGGCAGCAACACCCCCACCGGCGACGGCATCAACATGGTGCTGGAGGCCGGCGGCGCCCTGGACCGGAACTTCGGCGTGCTGGGTAACGAGTTTGCCGGCGCCACCTCCAAGCTCCCCGGCGCCACCTTCGATTTCTCCACCGGCTTCAATCTGGCCAACCAGAACCTGGCCTTCTGGATCTATGGCGGTCTGAACGTGGACCGGGACGGCGACCGCTTCATCAATGAGAAGCTGGTGGCCGACTTCCCCCTGGCCCTGGGCGGCGAGGCCATTCTCCGTCAGGGCAAGGTCTACACCGTGATGGACGAGACCTACTATAACGCCTGCTGCGACCAGGGCATCATCAACTACCTAGGTGCCCCCAAGGACTGGGCCTCCAAGGCCGCCCTTGTCTTCAACGTCCTGCCCAAGGCCAAGGATGAGTTCCAGACTGCCGTGGACCAGGGCTGGGCCATCAAGGTGGACACTCTGGCTGAGGCCGCCGAGCACTTCGGTCTGAAGAACCTGGAGGCCACTGTGGCCGAGTACAACAAGATGTGTGCCAAGGGGGAGGACACCCTATTCGGCAAGAGCCCCAACTTCATGAAGTCCATTGGCAAGGGCCCCTACTACGTCTTTGAGTACGAGCCCTCCGCCTGGTCCACCTTCGGCGGCGTGAAGACCGACAGCTACCTCCGGGCTGTGGACGCCAACGGCGACTATATCCCCGGCCTCTACTGCGGCGGCTGCGAGGTGGGCAGCTACTACGCCGTACCCTACTATGACGGCCCCGGCTCCTGCGTGGCCATCGCCGTGGGCAGCGGTATCTGGGCTGCGGAGAACATGCTGGACTATATCGGCAAATAAACCGTCTTTTCTGCAGAGCAGCGAAAGGGCTGTTCCCCCAGATGGGGGAACAGCCCTTTTACCGTCTGACGCACTCCGGAGAGTTAGAGTACGCTCTTACTTATTTGGTCGACGCATCCAGGGCCTTCTGGATGGCGGCAACCACCGCCTCACAGTCCTGGGTGCAGCCGGAGACCACGTCCACTGTCAACGTCTGCTCTTTTAGGATCCGGTCGGTAAACTCCTTGAACTGATCGGTGGAGAGCATCATGTTTTCCCCGCCATCGGTGACCTTGAAGGACTGGAATTTTCCGTCTTTGACGGAGAAGGTCATGGTCCAGGGCCCGTGGGTGCTCTCGGCGGAACGGAAGTACTCGCCGTCCTTGGCCTTGGAGGCGTCCAGGATGGGGCCCTTGGAGTCGGTGGAGTAGACCATGTCGCGGACGGTATCGTCCTCCAAAGGCACCACGTAATCGTTGCCCTTGTAATCATAGTGGGGCTCCACGCCGAACATATCCTGAGCGGCGGCGCGGCCGGAGGAGATGCACTCGTTAAGGAAGGTTCCGTTTTGATAGAGATTGCTCACGTAGCTGCCCAGCTCGCCCGCGGTATAGAGGTGGGGGATCACGTTCTCGTCCCAGTCGAGGACCTGAGACTTGGTGTTGCGCACGGCGCCGCCGGTGGTGGCCACGATGGCGGGGACGATCTCCACGGCATAGAAGGGGCCTTCCTTGATGGGAGCCATGGTCTCGATCTCGCGGCCAAAGTCCTCGTCCACACCCTTTTCGCACATCTCATTATAGCGGTCGATGGTGGCCTGGAGCGTCACAGGGTCACGGCCGATCTTCTCGGCAAGCTCGGCGATGGTGTCGGCCTTGACGATCCAGCCCTTCTCCAGCTCCACGGAGTTGTCGGCGGACCATTCGTAGTTATGGGCGGAGATGGGCCAGGCCATCCAGGTGGTGACCACGGTGTCCGCCTCAAAGGTCTTCTGGTCGGCGATCCAGTGGATGGGCAGGGCGCGGTAGGTGTCCATCTCCACCCAGTGACCGTTCTCGTTGACCTTCATATGCTGCTTGTGCCACTTCTTGCTCTCGTTGTAGTAGCGGTTGCCGGTGGCGTCGATCTCCAGCCAGCCGCCGTTCTTATAGAAGAAGTTACGCTCGAAGACCACATCATCCCACTCGGGGACCTTCACGCCCATCCAGATGCCGCCGGACTGGGTGAAGTTCTTCATGTGCCAGATCTTAGCGCCAGCCTCCATGAGCATCTTGATGCCGTCACCGGTGTTACCGGGGGTACCGGCTGTGTAGACCAGGTCCATGCCGTGGAAGTCACGCTGCATCTCCAGGTTGTTTTCGTAACCGCCGCAAGCCAACACCACGCCCTTGCGGGCACGGACGTTGAAGCTGTTGCCGTCCTTGTCGGTGGCAGTCACGCCGTAGACCTCCTTGGTGTCGGGGTCCTGGAGGAGGGCGGTGGCAGGGGTCTCGTAGCGGATCTCGGTATTCTTCAGCTGCTTGACTACGTCCCGGAAGGCCTTGTAGGTGCCGCCAGGTTGGCTGACCGTGTTGGGATAGGTCACAAGACAGTCGCCCCGGGCACGGTAGCTGGCGCCGGGGAACTCGGGGAACTCCATGGTCACGGAGCCGTAAGTGTTGGGACGGTACCAGTAACCAACGCTCTTGGCTACGGACTCCACCCAGTCGCTCTGGTTGACCATCTCGGCGGTCCACCAGTCAAACCAGTCGCGGCGGATATTGTTGGGTTTGCCCATCTCCCAGAGATAGTCCCGAAACAGCTCCAGGTCGTCGGGCCACACATTGAGGATGGTCTGGCCGGAGGCGATGGAGTTGCCGCCGGACTGAGCCTCCTCCATCTTCTCCAGCAGAAGCACGCTGGAGTCGGGAGCGATGTCGGCAATTTCCACGCAGGTGGCGGCGCCGGCAAGGCCGAAGCCCACCACGACCACGTCCACCTCCTCATCCCAGGTGTACTTGTCCGCACCGGTGGCGCCAGGGGTCCCCACCAGCTTGGCGGTGTCGGGCTGATCCTTGTCCCACTCCACCTTCATCCCCAGAAGCTCTGCGATGTAACGGAGGGGGGCATAGGTGGCGCCGTCGTAGGCGAAGGCCTCGGCGGCGGTGCCGTCAGACTTGGTGGGGGTCAGCGCCTGACCGTTAAGGGTCAGATTCATGGAGCTGACGGAGATGGTTCTCTCTGCCCCGGCAGCCAGGGCCACTGTGCCCATGACTGTGGCAAAGGCCAGGGTCAGGGCGATGAGGCGTTTTTTCATGCGGTTTTCTCTCCTTCTCCTATTCGTGTAGTAGTTTTTTAAGCCCCTCTCCAAGGGCCCCGCGGCCTCGCGGAGGATGTAGGTTTGACAAGGCTTTCCCTCGCCTGTTATAATATCTACAATCTCCGCTTTGGGCGGGGATCATAGATATGGAGGCAGTGGCCAAAACCGGATTTGCCGGCCGGGGCTATGCCTTAATTTAAATGTAAAGGATACCATGATGGTAGAGTCAAGGTTTTTCCTCCTTTTTACAAGAAAAAAATTCGGGGGTGTGTCTCATGGCACAGAAGCAGAAGAATTATAAGATCGGAGATCTGTCCAAAGCCTTCTCCCTGAGCAAAAATACCCTGCGCTACTACGAAAGCCGCGGCATTCTGTCCCCCACCTATGAGTACAGCAGCGGCTACCGCTACTACGATGACGAGCAGATCCACATGCTGGGCTCTTTAAAAAAACTGCAGAATATGGGCCTTTCCGTGGACGAGAGCAAGGTGGTTTTCTCCGGCACCTCCCTGAAGGGTGTGGAGGAGTTGGTGACCGGCTGCTTGGACCGGGAAAGACAGCAGGCCCGGCTGCACAGCTATCTGGAGGGGAAATTGCAGAAGCTTTTATCCCGGATCCAGGATACGGCAGCCTTCGGCCGGATCACCAGGCGGGAGATGCCAGCGCACTATGAGATGCGGATGGGCGGTCCCCGCAACCTGGTGGATGACCGGGAGCTTCACCCCTATGCGCACCAGTGGCTGGACCACATTTTCCCCGTGGTCAACGTTCACCGGCTGACGGCGGAGGACGTGGAGGCGGGCGTCTATGACCCCGCCTACTCCCTGTCCGTGGATTCTGTCGGGGCACAGCTTCTGGAGCTGGACATCACCAACCCCTTTGTATCGTTTCACCCTGCGGCGGACTGTCTGCACGTATGCAACTGCTTTGCCGGCTCCCGCCAGGACGATGTTCTCACCTTCCACTATCTGGAGCAGTGCAGAGCCTTGCTGCACCGGTGCCGGGAGGAGGGGCTGGTCCCTGTGGATACCTTTTACTGCAACGGGCTGTTTACGTTTTTAGACCAGGATGGGGTCTCCAACAAGATCGGAGACATCTATCTGCCCGTAACGGAGTCCCCCGCCGAGACCTAAAATATCCATTTCCCCCATGAAATTGATTTCCTCCCTCTTCTGCGGAAAAATGGTCGCACTTTACATGAAATGCAGGCCCAAAACTTTTCCCAAACGGTTTACAAACTACTACGCAAGTGTTAAAATGAGAACGCTATATATAGTCCTTTCTCTCGCGGTCAAAATCTCGCGAAATATAAGAAGGAGGAATCGTTCAAATGGCAAGACAGTTCAAATCCATGGACGGCAACACCGCGGCGGCGCATGTCTCCTATGCGTTTACCGAGGTGGCGGGGATCTACCCCATCACGCCGTCCAGCCCCATGGCCGACTATGTGGACCAGTGGGCCGCCGCGGGCCGGAAGAATATTTTCGGCAACCCCGTGCGGGTCATTGAGATGCAGTCTGAGGCCGGCGCTGCCGGCACCGTCCACGGCTCCCTGGCCGCTGGCGCCCTGACCACCACCTACACCGCGTCCCAGGGTCTGCTGCTGATGATCCCCAACATGTACAAGATCGCCGGCGAGCTGCTCCCCGGCGTGTTCCACGTCTCCGCCCGTACTGTGGCGGCCCAGAGCCTGAACATCTTCGGCGATCACTCCGACGTGATGGCCTGCCGCCAGACCGGTTTCGCCATGCTGGCCGAGGGCAGCGTGCAGGAGGTCATGGATCTGGCTCCCGTGGCCCACCTGGCCGCCATCAAGGGCCGGGTGCCCTTCGTCAACTTCTTTGACGGCTTCCGCACCTCCCACGAGATCCAGAAGATCCAGATCTGGGACTACGAGGATCTGGCCGAGATGGTGGACATGGACGCGGTCAAGGCCTTCCGGGACCGGGCTCTGAACCCCGAGCGCCCCGTGATGCGCGGCTCCCACGAGAACGGCGACGTGTTCTTCCAGCACCGGGAGGCCTGCAACAAGTTCTACGATGAGCTGCCCGCCATCGTGGAGGAGTACATGGGCAAGATCAACGCCAAGCTGGGCACCGACTACCAGCTGTTCAACTACCACGGCGCCCCTGACGCCGACCGGGTCATCATCGCCATGGGCTCTATCTGCGATGTGGCCGAGGAGGTCATCGACTACATGAACGCCCACGGGGAGAAGGTCGGCCTGGTGAAGGTCCGCCTGTACCGCCCCTTCCGGGCCGACAAGCTCATCGCCGCCATTCCCCAGAGCGCCAAGAAGATCGCCGTGCTGGACCGGACCAAGGAGCCCGGCTCCCTGGGCGAGCCTCTCTATCAGGACGTGGTCAACGCCCTGTTCGAGGCGGGCATCACCGACAAGACCGTGGTGGGCGGCCGGTACGGCCTGGGCTGCAAGGACACTCCCCCCGCCAGCGTCTTCGCCGTGTTTGAGGAGCTGGGCAAGGCCACTCCCAAGAAGGAGTTCACCATCGGCATTGTGGACGACGTCACCGGCCTCTCCCTGGAGGAGAAGCCCGCCCCCAACACCGCTGTGGCCGGCACCGTGGAATGCAAGTTCTGGGGCCTGGGCGGCGACGGCACCGTGGGCGCCAACAAGAACTCCACCAAGATCATCGGCGACCACACCGACAAGTATATCCAGTCCTACTTCCAGTACGACTCCAAGAAGACCGGCGGCGTGACCATCAGCCACCTGCGCTTCGGTGACAAGCCCATCCACAGCCCCTACTATATCAATAAGGCCGACTTCGTGGCCTGCC
>CANPNN010000029.1 GCA_947575475.1 uncultured Pseudoflavonifractor sp. | reverse complement strand
CCATGGCCGAAGGCACCCCCATGATGCTCCAATACCATAAGATCAAGGCCGACCACCCGGACTGCATCCTCTTCTTCCGGCTGGGGGACTTCTACGAGATGTTCAACGAGGACGCCAAGACGGCCTCCAAGGAGCTGGAGCTGACTCTCACCAGCCGGGACCGGTCCCGCCCTCCCGAGGAGCGTACCCCCATGTGCGGAGTCCCCTACCACGCCGCCGAGGCCTATATCTCCCGGCTCATCGCCAAGGGCTACAAGGTGGCCATCTGCGAGCAGATGGAGGACCCGGCCCAGGCCAAGGGCCTGGTGGACCGGGATATCATCCGCATCGTCACCCCCGGCACCGTCATTGAGGAGACCATGCTGGAGGAGGGAAAAAATAACTTCCTCTGCGCCCTATGCCTGACAGGGGACCGGGCGGGACTGTGCTTTGCCGACCTTTCCACCGGGGAGGTCTCGGCCACCGGCTTTGACGGCCCCGGCTGGCGGGAGCACGCGGAAAACGAGCTGGGCCGCTACTCCCCCCGGGAGGTGGTCCTGTCCCGAGAGGCTGTGGAAGACAAGGTCCTGACATCCTTTTTGGAGCAGCGTCTGGCCTGCCGGACCGAGACCGGGTGCACCGCCGCCTTTGACCCGGACCGGGCCACCCTGGCGGTGGAAAAGCAGTTTGGCCCCGATCACGGCCTGCCCGAGGGGCCTGTATTCCAGGCGGCGGGGGCCCTCATGTCCTACCTGGTGGAGACCCAGAAGACCGACCTATCCCATCTGTCCGCCGTAAATTACTACACCACCGGGGAGTTCATGGAGCTGGATCTTACCGCCCGGCGGAACCTGGAGCTTACCGAGACCCTTCGGGGGGGCGAGAAAAAGGGAAGCCTTCTCTGGGTGCTGGACAAGACGGGGACCCCCATGGGCCACCGGCTCATCCGCTCCTGGCTGGAAAAGCCCCTCCTCTCCCCCGTCCAGATCGGTAAGCGCCAGGGGGCGGTGGGGGATCTGGTGAACGATTCCGTCACCCGCCAGGAGCTGTCAAGGGAATTGAAGGAGGTCACCGACCTGGAGCGGCTCATCGGCCGGGTGGTCTACGGTACCGCCGGCGGGAGGGACCTGGTCTCCCTCTCCCGGGGGCTGGGAAAGCTCCCCGCCCTGCGGCTCTTGCTCTCCCCCTTCTCCTCCGCCCTCCTCACCGTCCTCCGGGACAGCCTGGACGACCTGCCTCAGCTTCGGGGGCTTATTGACGAGACCTTTGTGGAGGAGCCCCCCTTCTCCGTCCGGGAGGGCGGCTTTATCCGCCCCGGGGCCGACCCGGAGGTGGACCGGCTCCGGGGGATCCTCACCGGGGGCAAGGACATGGTGGCCGCCATGGAGGCCCAGGAGAAAGAGAAAACCGGCATCAAGAGTCTGAAGGTGGGCTACAACAAGGTTTTCGGCTACTACATCGAGGTCTCCAAGGCCAATTCCGCCCTGGTGCCCGACGCCTATATCCGCAAGCAGACCCTGGTGAACTGCGAGCGGTACATCACCCCTGAACTCAAGGAGATGGAGAACACCATCCTCTCCGCCCAGGACCAGCTTACCGCCCTGGAGTACCAGATCTTCTGCCGGGTGCGCCAGGCCGCGGCGGAGCGGGTGGCGGACATCCAGCGTTCCGCCGCCGCTGTGGGCCAGGTGGATGTGCTCTGCTCCTTTGCCCGGGTGGCCGCCGAGAACGGCTACTGTATGCCCCAGGTGGACCTGTCCGACGTGATCGAGATCACAGAGGGCCGCCATCCCGTGGTGGAGAGGGCGGCGAAGAACAGCCTCTTTGTCCCCAACGACACCCACATGGACGGGAAAGAGGACATGTGCGCCATCATCACCGGTCCCAACATGGCGGGAAAGTCCACCTATATGCGCCAGGTGGCTCTCATCGTCCTCATGGCCCAGATGGGCTCCTTCGTCCCCGCCAAGGCCGCCCGCATCGGCATTGTGGACCGGGTCTTTACCCGCATCGGGGCCAGCGACGACCTCTCGGCGGGCCAGTCCACCTTTATGGTGGAGATGAACGAGGTGGCCGAACTTCTCAAAAACGCCACCTCCAAGAGTCTTCTCATCCTGGACGAGATCGGCCGGGGCACCTCCACCTACGACGGCATGGCCATCGCCCGCTCGGTATTGGAGTACTGCGCTGACAAAAAGCGTTTGGGATGCAAGACCCTCTTTGCCACCCACTACCACGAGCTGACAGCCCTGGAAGGGGAGATCCCCGGGGTGAAAAACTACAACATCGCCGCAAAAAAACGGCAGGACGACATCATTTTCCTCCGGAAGATCGTCCGGGGCGGGGCGGAGGCCAGCTACGGTATCGAGGTAGCCAAGCTGGCCGGGGTCCCCGAGCGGGTCATTTCCCGGGCAAAGGTGATCCTGTCGGAGCTGGAGGCCCAGGGCGGCCCTGTGGGCCGCGCCGGACCGGAGGCGGCCGCCGCCCCGCCCCAATTCTCCCTGGAGGACATGAGCGCCCGGGCGGTGACCGACCGGCTTCGGGCGGCAGACATAGATACCCTGACCCCCATCGAGGCCATGAATCTGTTGTATCAGTTAAAGAAAGAACTGTAAGAGGAAAAACGGTTTGCATTTTAAAGGGGATCTGTTATTCTTATGCCGCTATGCTTTTCCCCTTTTTACTTTTTAGGAAGGAGGCGGTCCCATGCCCCGCCGTAGCTGGAAAATCGAGATGACCGCCTCTGAGCGCCGCCGGGGTTTGGTCTATTTTCTTCTGTACCTGCTGGTCTTTCCCCGGCTGAACGCCTGGCTTCAGCAGCTCTGGATGGGAGACCGGGAGGTGCTGGTGGCCGAGGCCAACGTGCTTTACTACGCCTTCCTCTTCACCCTGTGCCTTTTTATTTTCTGGGATTTTTTGAAGAAGGACTTCCTGGGACTTTTGAACTGGCTGCCGGAAAACCTGGTCGCCGTGGCGGTGTGTCTTCTGCTGGCGGGAGGGCTCCACGCGGTGCTGACCCTCCTCCCCTTCCCGGTCCAGGATCCCATTTCCCTCCAGTACGCCCAGGAGTTCCGCGCCGCCCCCGCCCCCACCCTGGCCCTGATCCTTGTTCTCATCCCCGTGGTGGAGGAGACCCTGTTTCGGGGGCTGCTGTTCGGAACGCTGAGAGGGTACAGCCGCCCGCTGGGAATGGGGATCAGCGTGGTCCTCTATGCCCTGTCGGCGGTATGGAGGTATGCCCTGGATCTCTCCGACCCCCGATATTTGCTGCTGACGCTCCTGTACCTGCCCATGTCCGTGGCGCTGACCGCCTGTTATGACCGGGGGGGCAGCGTGTGGGCCTGCGTGGTCCTCCACGGCGGGCTGAACGGGATGATCCTGACAATGGCGCTATAAAAGAAAGGAAGGGGAAACGGATGCCTCATATCGCCCAACTCTCCCCCCATGTGGCCGACCTGATCGCCGCCGGCGAGGTGGTGGAGCGTCCTGCCAGCGTGGTGAAGGAGCTGACAGAAAACGCCATCGATGCCGGCGCCCGCTCGGTGACGGTGGAGATCCAAAACGGCGGCATGACCCTCATCCGGGTCACCGACGACGGCTGCGGCATCGCCCCGGAGGAGGTCCAGACCGCTTTCCTCCGCCACGCCACCTCCAAGATAAAGACCGAGTACGATCTGGAGGCCATCGGCACCCTGGGCTTCCGGGGGGAGGCTTTGGCCGCCATCGCCTCGGTGTCCCGGCTGGAGGTGCTCACCCGCCGTCCCGGGGACGATCTGGGGACCTCTCTGGCTCTGGAGGGGGGCGTGGTCCTGGGGCAGGAGGAGGCCGGCTGTCCCCAGGGGACCACCTTGCTGGTCCGGGATCTTTTTTATAATACCCCCGCCCGGCTGAAGTTTATGAAGAAGGACGCCGCCGAAGGGGCGGCCTGTCTGGCCGCGGTCCAGCGCCAGGCCCTTGCCCATCCGGAGGTGGCCTTTCAATTTTTGCGGGACGGCAGGCAGGAACTGCTGACCCCCGGGGACGGCAAGCTCCACTCCGCCCTGTACGCCGTTCTGGGCCGGGAGCTGGCCCTGGGGTTTGTCCCTGTGGAGGGCAGCGGGGAGGATGTGTCGGTCTCCGGCTTCGCCTCCCTGCCCGCCTGCTGCCGGGGCACCCGGGGCTACCAGTTCTTTTTTGTCAACGGCCGGTACGTGAAAAGCAAATCCATGACCGCCGCCGTGGAGCAGGCCTACGCCAACCAGCGGATGGTGGGGAAATTCCCCGGCTGTGTCCTTCATCTGACGGTGAAGCTGAACCAGGTGGACGTGAACGTCCACCCCACCAAGCAGGAGGTGAAGTTCGGCTCCGAGCGGCAGGTGTTCTCCGCCATCTACTACGCCGTTCTCTCCGCTCTGGGGGCGGACAAGACCCATCCTGCCGCCCGGGTGGGCGCTCCGGGGCCGTCTCCGGTGGTGGAGCAGGGCCGTCAGACCAGCCTGCCCCTTCACGACTTCACCACCCCCCGGACAGGCCAAAGCCTCCCCCAAAAAGGGGAAAAGGAACCGCCGAAGAGGGTGGACGCAGGGACATACCAGAGCGCCCGCCCCCTGTCGGCTGTCGCTCCCGAAAGCCCCGCTCCCATGGGCCGGACCACCCTGGATGTTCCCCCTCCCGCCCCTGGGGGGAGGGGCGTCCCTGGCGCGCCCTGCTCTATCCCCGCGAACCGGAGCGCCCCGGCCGGTCCCTCCCCCGCGCCTGCCTCCGCCCCCGCCGGGACGACGGCGCGGGGGCAAACTTCCGATGCCCCCGCCGCTCCTCCCCCGCCGCCCCTGACCGAGGAGCCTCAGGAGCCTTGGCGGATCGCGGGAGAACTCTTTCACACCTACATCGTCATAGAGCAGGGAGAAAAGGCCCTTCTCATCGACAAGCATGCCGCCCACGAGCGGATGAACTTTGACCGGATGCGCGCCCAGGATTATACCCCTATGTCCCAGCTTCTCCTTGCCCCCGTCATCTTCACCCCCGCTCCCGAGGAGCAGGCCCTCCTTTTGGAGTACGCAGAGGAGTTGGACCGGGTGGGCTTTGAGGTGGAGGACTTCGGCGGCGGCTCCCTGGCGGTGCGGAGCATCCCCGACTACCTGGCGGTGGGGGATGTGGAGTCCGCCCTCACCGAGATCGCTGGGAAGCTGTCTCTTACCGGCTCCACCGGGCTTCGGGAGCGCCGGGATGAGATCCTTCACACCATGGCCTGCAAGGCCGCCATCAAAGGCGGCTGGACCAGTGCGCCGGAGGAGCTGGAAAAGGTGGCCCGGGCCGTCATGTCCGGGGAGGTAAAATACTGCCCCCACGGCCGGCCCGTGGCGGTGGAGCTGACCCGGGCCGAACTGGAAAAACAGTTTAAACGCCGAACCTGACAGATTCCGACAAAAAATACAGAAAAGCTGGTATATTATGGAAATATCAAGCCCTTTACAGAAAAAAGGGTATAGAGAAAGGATGTTTCCATATGTCTAAAAACAATGATCTTCAGGACCTGTACCTGTCCCGCGCCCGCCGCTCCCAGGAGCCGGTGACCATGTTTCTGATGAACGGCTTCCAGATGCGGGGCCGCATCACGGGCTTTGACCCCTTTGTAGTGGTGCTGGACAGCGACGGGAAGCAGCAGGTGATCTATAAACACGCCATTTCCACCGTGGTGGCCAACCACCCCATTGACCTGACGCCGGAGAGTACATAAAAAGCCGGAAGCGAAAGGCCAAAAGCCACAAGCGATTTGCGTTGCTGCCGCCGCAGGCGGCCATTAAAATAGTCTGGCGAAGCCGGACATTTTGCTTATAGCTTTTATCAGCCTTTCAGAAAGAGAGAAATTTCCCATGAAGCAAGGCACCCTCCTCAATAAAATCGTGATGACCCTCTTCCTTCTGGCCATTCTGGCCTACTTTGCCGGGGCGGCCTGGAAGGGACTGCGGGACCCCTACCCCACCGTTCAGGCCTACGCCTACTCGGTGGACGACACTCTGGAGGCCACGGGATACCTGGTCCGGCAGGAACAGGTGCTCTCCGGCTCCGGCGGCATCGTGCGCCTGCTCCCTGCCGAGGGGGAGAAGGTGGCGGCGGGCACCACCGTGGCCCTTCTCTATGCCGATGAGGCCGCCCTGGAGCGCTCTCAGCGCCTGGAGACGCTGGAGCGGGAGGCTCAACAGCTCTCCTCCGCCATCGCCGCCGCCGGGGAGAGCGCCCAGGGAGAGACGGCCCAGCGGGTCACCGACGCCATGGTGGAGCTTCATGCGGCGGTGGAGGAGGAGGATTTTACCCGGCTGGAGAGCCAGGTGTCCGCCTTTAAGAGCGCCGTCTACCAGCAGGCCCAGCGGTATGGGGATGCGGGGGACCTGGCCGCGGCCCTCTCCGGGATCCAGGCCGAGGCCGCTACCCTCCGCGCCCAGACCGCCCAGAGCACCGGCCGGGTAACTGTGACGGAGAGCGGGATCTTCTCCGGTCAGGTGGACGGCTACGAGAGCATCCTGACCCCCGCCATTCTCCAGCGTATGACCCCATCTGATATCGACGCTCTGGAGGGACAAGCCCTCCCCGTGGGGGACAGCCAGCTGTGCCGGCTCATCACCAGCGCCGCCTGGCGGTTCATCTTCCCTCTGGAAGAGGCCCAGGCCAAGCGCCTTTCCGAGGGGAGCACTGTCACCGTACGCTTTTCCCGGGACTGGTCGGGAGATGTGGACATGACCGTAGAGCGCATCAGCACTCCGGAGGACGGCCGGGTGGCGGTGATCCTATCCTCCCGGCGTTTTCTCTCCGACACCACCCTTCTCCGCCGCCAGACGGTGGAGCTGGTGTTCAACAGCAAAACGGGGATCCGGGTCCCCACCGAGGCCGTCCGGGTGGAGACCGAACTTCAGACCGACCCCGAGACCGGGGAGGAGAAGGAGGTCTCCATCACCTGCGTCTACGTGGAGGTGGGCGTGGTGGCCGAGCGTAAGCCTGTGACCGTCCTGGCCCAGGGGGAGGACTACTACATCGTGGAGCCGCTGATCAGACCGGATGCCCGGGACACGGAGGTAAAAAAAGTCCTCCGCCCCGGCGACCAGGTAGTCATCGCCGGAGAGAAGATCTGGGACGGGATGATCTTAGAGTAAGGGAAAAATGAAAAAGCCATTCCAGGTTGCCGCTGAAGGCGGCCTATTAAAATAGTCCGGCCTTGCAGACGCCATCCCTTTTCGCTTTTTACTGAAACGAGGGCGGGTGATATGATGTCTTTGATAGAAAATGTGGAGCGGGTGCGCCAAAACATCGCCCTTGCCGCCCGAGAGGCGGGCCGGGACCCGGCGGAGATCACTCTGGTGGCCGCCACCAAGACCAGGTCCGACGCCGACATCCGCGCCGCCATCGCCGCCGGGATCACCGCCTGCGGCGAAAACCGGGTCCAGGAGATGACGGCCCACCTGGACGCCGACGCCTACGCCGGAGCGCAGCTCCATTTTATCGGCCACCTTCAGACCAACAAGGTGCGGCAGGTGGTGGGCCGGGTGGACCTGATCCAGTCGGTGGACTCCCCCCGCCTTTTGGAGGCGGTGGACCGGCAGGCCGCCCGGCTGGACCTGGTCCAGGATGTGCTTGTGGAGGTCAATATCGCCGGGGAGGAAAGCAAGTCCGGCATTGGGCCAAAAGACCTGGAAGCCCTCTGCCAACTGGCCGGGAGCCTCCCTCATGTGCGCCTGCGCGGCCTGATGGCCATCCCCCCTGCCGGGGAGGGTCCGCAATTTTTCCGAAAAATGCATCAACTTTATGTTGACATAAAACGGAAAATGTCCCATAATGAGAATGATATAGACTGTCTGTCCATGGGCATGAGCGGCGACTATATGGACGCCGTCCGGGAGGGGGCCACCCTGGTGCGCGTCGGCACCGCTCTCTTCGGTCCCCGTCTGGCCCTGCCGGAGGAGAAATAGGGACAGAATAAACGTATTATGGATATTTTTTATAGGAGGAAATGATCATGGGACTGATGGACGAACTGAAGCGGATCGCCCGGCCTTACGAGGATGAGGATGAGGACGAGGGCTTTGACGATTTTGACGCCATGGGCACAGGCCGGCTGGACCGGACCTCGGTCCGGGAAAAGGCTGCCCCCCGGATGGAGACCATGGGCTATGAGACCGAGCGCCGGAGCAACAAGGTGGTCAATATCCACACCACCACCCAGCTCCAGGTGGTGCTGGTAAAGCCTGACCGCTTTGAAAACGCCGCCGAGATCGCCGACCACCTGCGGGAAAAGCGCACCGTGGTCCTGAATCTGGAGCAGACCAGCAAGGACGTCTCCCGCCGGATCCTGGACTTCCTGTCCGGCGCCGCCTACTCTCAGGAGGGCAAGGTGAAGAAGGTGGCCCTCTCCACCTACATCATCACCCCCTACAATGTGGACATCCTGGGCGATCTTATCGACGAGCTGGAGAACAACGGCCTCTATTTCTGATCCCACCCCAAGTCTTCTCTTTTGTGACATATCTTACATAGAAAGCGTGGAATGAACGATGCTGACCCCCCAGGAAGTAGCGGAACACGCCTTTAGCAAAGCGTCTTTCGGCGGCTACAACATGGCTATGGTGGATGAGTTTTTGGACCTGGTGACCGCCGACTATACCTCTCTTTATAAGGAGAACGCCACGCTGAAAGCCAAGATGAAGGTCCTGGCCGATAAGGTGGAGGAATACCGGGCCACCGAGGAGGCCATGCGTCGGGCCATGCTTTCCGCCCAGAAGACAGCGGACGAGATGGTGGCCTCCGCCGAGGCCCAGGCGTCGGATATCGTAAGCGCCGCCGAGCATGAGGCCAAGGATAAGATCGCCGCCATCCATCAGGAGGTGCAGAACGAGCAGCTCCGCCTCACCGCCGCACAAAATGCTACGGCGGCTTACATTTCCAAGCTGAAGGATCTCTATCAGAACGAGATGGAGTACCTGTCCAGCCTCTCCAAGCTCAGCGCCACCCCCAAGATCGACATGGTGGCCCAGACCGCCGACGCCATCGGCTCCGCCGTGGAGAAAGCGGTGGAGGAAGTCCCCCCCATCGCGGCCACGCCGGTGAGGCCTGAGCCCGAGGCGGCGGTGGAGGATGAGGACGAGGAGGAAGAGGAGGACAAGGAGCCCACCATCCCCATGGAGGGCAGACGGCCCGCCGGGCGGGAGGAACCCGCCGTCATCCCCCTGGAGGAGGACAGCCTTTACCAGGAGCTGCGCCGGGGCCCCATCCTGCGGCAGGAGTCCCCCGCTGCGGAGGAGGACGATGATGAGGAGGACGCCCCTCCTGCGGAGGAGCCCACCCGCCGCATTGATTTCAGTCACCTGAAATTCGGGAAGGACTACGAGATCGGCTGACAGGAACGGAGAAAAGCGCCTTCCCCATCGTGGAAGGCGCTTTTTGCTTTGGAAAGGCGGTACTGCTATGAAGAGAATATCCCGGACCCTTGCGGTTCTTTTGACCCTTGCTCTGCTTTTTCCCTCCCTCCCGGCCCGGGCGGAGGAGGGAGAGCGGGTGGTCGCGCTGAAGATCGGCTGCGGCTGGATGACCGGGAGGATAGAGAATGGGATCTGGTCCCAGCCGGTGGACCCGGACAACGAGGCCGTGGTCCCCATCGCCTGGAATAGCCGGACCCTGGTGCCCGTCAGCCGCATCGTATCGGCCTTCGGGGGAAAGTCCGGCTGGTACCAGTCCACCAACATGGCCTTTTTCACCCTGGGAACACACCGGGTGGAGGTGACCATCGGCTCGGCCGAGATCACGGTGGACGGGGAGAGCCGGATCATGGATGTGGCGGCCCAGGCCATGCATGACCGCACCTATGTCCCCCTCCGGGCGGTGCTGGAGGGCCTGGGACTCACGGTGGGGTACGAGCCGGTAAACCAGGTGATCGTGGTCTCCGACGGCCCCCTGGAGGAGGGCGAGCTGGGGGAGCTGTGGGGGGTGCGGACCCTTCTGGAGTGGGTCAGGAAACAGGGCCGGGAGGACCCGAACAATGTGGCGGTCACCGTGAATGGAAAAGCCTACAGCGCGGCGGACCTGCAATATTATTACGGCGTTGCCCGGAATTCTCTGCCTTGGTGGGGGAGCTATTTTGGCTATGACTCCGCAAAGGGGGAGGGCGAGCAGTGGTATGACCGGGAGCAGGGTCAGACCTACGCCGATTTTCTGCGGGAGATGGCAGTGGATGATCTGCGGAAGGTCTCGGCCCTCTATGCCGCCGCCCAGGCGGAGGGATACGTTCTCTCCGAGGCGGGGAGGGAGACCATCCGGCAGGAACTGGTCCGGCTGGATAAGATGTGTGAACAATACGCCATGAGCCGGGATGATGCGCTGGCCCAACTAAATGATGGCGGGGTCACGGAGGAGGTGTTCCTGCGGAACTTGACCGAGATGGTGACGGCGGAGGAATATGCCCAGGCCCACCAGGAGGCCATCCCCCGGGACGAGGCGGCTTTGGAGGAGTATTATGCCGCCCATTCCGATGCGCTGGACAGCTATGAGTTTCGCCTGTTTTTCCTCCGGGATGGGGAGACGCCCGCCGGAGAGAGGGCGGAGAGCGCGATAGCTGAGATCACAGCCGCCCGGGACCGGGAGGACATTTTCTGGGAGGTGGCCCGCAGGTATGTCCCACAGGAGGAATGGGAAGAGTATGACGCGGCCCCCTATTACAGCCAGGGGATGGGCCTTGACCTGCTGGGAAGTACACGCACCTATGTGGCCTCCTGGCTCATGGACGGGGAGAGACAGGAGGGAGATGTAACTGCCATAGAGGTTCCAAATGGCTGTTATGTGGTCCTGTTCCTGGACCGCTATCGGGATGAGACCCCCACCGTAAATATCCGCCATATCCTGTTCCGGGCGGAAGGGGACGGCGAGGGGACCCCTGATCAGCAGGCCATGGCTGAGGCCAAGGTCAAGGCCCAGGCTGTGCTGGAGGAGTGGAAGACCGGGGAGCAGACTGTGCAGAGCTTTGCCGCCCTGGCCCGGCAGTATTCCGACGATGCCGGTTCCAACACCAACGGGGGCCAGTACACCTATGTCTACCAGGGGCAGATGGTCCCGGGCTTTGATGACTGGTGCTTCGACCCCGCCCGAAAGCCGGGGGACGTGGGCCTGGTGGAGGCGGGGACCGCCTGGTACCGGGGCTGGCACATCATCTACTTCGAGGGGACCAACGGCCCCCGCTGGGAGCAGGAGGCCCTGGAATATATGGTGACATGGGATCAGGAGCAGTGGCTGAAGTTTATCACCGAAGGGGCCCAGGTGGTGCTTGCCGAGGGGATGAACTATGTGGGCCCACCCAACACGGCGGCAGTTTCCCCTTGACAGAGAAGGGAAAAACAGATACAATGCAAAAAGTAAAATGCGTTGAGAAGGCCAAGTACCTCTCCCCCACCCCGCGCAGAGAGCCGCCGTTTGGTGAAAGGCGGACGGGAAGGGACCGGGAA
>CANPNN010000028.1 GCA_947575475.1 uncultured Pseudoflavonifractor sp. | reverse complement strand
AGGCACCGGTAAAGGCACCTTTTTTGTATCCGAACAGATGGGAGAGCAAAAGCTGGGGGTTGGCGGTATATTCCGCACAATTGAAGACCACAAAGGGAATGCTGCCATGGGCGGATTGGAATGCGCCGATCTCCTTGGCATACTCCCAGATGGTGCGGGCAAAATGGCTTTTGCCGCTGCCGGTGGGGCCGGTGATGAGCATATTCAGCCCATAGGGGGGATAGGTCACGGCCGCTTTGGCGATGCGCAGCTGGTACTTCAGACTGCCGTCCGCCCCCACAAGGTTGGAGAAGGCTTTGACGTTATCTGCCGATTCGGCCTCTCCGCCGGAGAGGACTTGTGAGGTCTGGACGGCGGGAAAAAAGTGGACGTCCCGCTTCCCCTGCCGGCAAAGCATGCCGTCGGCCACCAACTTGTTCAGGTCCACGGTGGCGTCGTTGCGCCAGATGCCGAGGGCGTTGGCGACCTCCTGGGCGGTAACTCCGGAGACAGGGTCTTGCTGGGCGCAGGCGGTCAAGACGTATTGATAAACAGAATCCTTTCTCAAGGTATACCTCCTGTTTCCGTTGGGTCAGATCAGGTCACTTCGGAAAAAAAGTTTTCCAGGTTGACGATGGACTCGTGGGCGGTCTCCTGCAGAGAGCGGATCAGCTCGTCGCCCTTCATCATATCCCGCAGGGACAGGGCCTCCAGCAGGATGGCCAGATTCATGCCGCACAGGCCGGAGAATTTTTCCCCGCCGCACTGGGTCAGGACCTGGTTGAACGGGGTGCCGCTGGCAATGTCAAAAAGGATGATGGAGCCTTCCGGCATACTGCGAAACAGCCGTATGGCATTGGCTCCATATTCGCTCACATCGGCGTTTTCCAGAAGAGGAAGGGCCACGGTGTTGGGGGCCTCTCCCATGATCATGCGGGCGGATTCCAGCAGGGCGGTACAAAGGGGACCGTGAGAGAGCAGGAGGATCCCCGGCAGATCTTTTTCAAACGTATCATTGCGCATATGTTGTGCCTCCTTCTGATTCAATTATACTATGCAAAGGACGTGCCACTACTCGTAGCGGAAAAACACTATTTTTAGAAAAGAGAGAGGAGAAACCCCCTGTTCTCAATGGCTGCAAGGGAAAAGAGAGCGGCAAAGCCCGAAGGGCGTTTTCAAAAAAATTTTTTGCGGAGGGGCCAAAGGCCTGTCCGGCCATGCTTTCGGGGGACGGGGAGGGAGGAAAGGGTGCGGGTGAGATTGAAAGAAAGCCCGGCCTATGCTAAAATGAGAAAAAAGTCGAATGGAGGCGCTCTTGATGGAGCTTCGTCAGACCCAAAGGCAGACCCAGATGCTGACACCCCAGATGGCCCAGTCCATCAAGATCCTTCAGATGGACATACAGGAACTGCGGGAGTATGTAGAGGAGGTTTTTCAGGAGAATCCCATGCTGGAGCTGCCGGAGCCGAAGGAGACACCGGATTCTCTGGAGGAGCTCAGCCGCAGGGTGGGGAGCCTGGCTGCCGGCGACTGGCAGAACGCCTACTATCATGCCCAGGACGCGGAAGAGGGGCGGGGAGACCCGCTTTCCAGCGTGGGCTGTTTTTTGGATGAGGACAATGATCTGAAACGGTATATTCTCTCCCAGTTTATGGGGACTGAGCTGGAGAGCGATGTGATGGAAGGGGTGGAATTTCTGCTGGACCGGCTGGATCCCGGAGGATTTCTGGATGAGTCCCTGCCTGAGCTGGCCCGGGGGAGCGGCCTGCCCCAGCGGACCATGGAGCGGGCGCTGGTGGAACTCCAGGCGGCGGACCCCGCCGGAGTGGGGGCCAGAGACCTGCAGGAGTGCCTGCGCCTGCAGCTGGAGCGTCGGGCCGGGGACCACCGGCTGGCGGCAAGTATTGTGGAGGGACATCTGGACCGTCTGGCCAGAAACCAGTATAGCGCCATCGCGCGGGCCCTGAACGCCGGAGAGGGGGAGGTGAAAGCCGCCTGCGCCCTGATCCGGACCCTGAATCCCAAGCCGGGGTCGGGTTTCTCTGCCCGGGAAAATCTGGCCTATATCACGCCGGACGTGCTGGTGACGGAGGAGCGGGGCCTTTTTGAGATCACCATCAACGACGCCATGCTGCCCAGGCTCCGGCTGAGCCCATACTATAACAAACTTCTTCAGGATACCGATGACCGGGAGGTGCGGGAATATCTGGTGGAAAAGGCAAACCAGGCCAAATGGACGCTGCGCAGCATCGACCAGCGGCGCTCTACCCTCCTGCGCTGCACCCGGTGGATCGTGGAGCGGCAAAGGGAGTTTTTCCGGTTTGGGCCAAGCCGTCTCCTGGCCGTGACTATGGGGGATGCGGCGGGGGAGCTGGGGATCCATGAGTCTACGGTGAGCCGGGCGGTGAAGGACAAATATCTCCAGTGCTCCCGGGGAGTCTACCCTCTGAGCTACTTTTTCTCCCGCTCCCTGGGACGGGAGGGGACCTCTCCGGAGGCGGCAAAGGTCCTGCTGCGGGAGCTGGTGGAGGGGGAGAGAGTGCCTTTGTCCGACCAGAAGTTGTGTGAGGAGATGGCCTCCAGAGGGTTTCCGCTCTCCCGCCGGACGGTGGCAAAGTACCGGGAGGAACTGGGCATCCAGTCAGCTGCGGGACGAAAAAAGGAAGGGTAAGCAGATCTTTGACTTATTATACCATAGATCTTCAGTTAGAAAAACGAAAAATGAAGAATGGGGAAAAAGAAAGATCGTCCGGCGTTCCTTTAGGAACGCCGGACGATCTTTTGAAGAGGGGAGGGCTGGGGATCAGAACTCGGAATCCCTGACCCTGTCTGGGTCGATTTGGGCCAGGCACTGAAGTTCCTCCCCGGTGGGCTCCTCCATGACCTGATAGGAGTTCCCGATGGGGAAACCGGTATTTTCCGCCACTTCCTCATAGGTGACGCCGGGGTAGAGAAGGGAGAGCTCCAGTCTTCCGTTCCGCTTCTCGAAGACGCACAGGGGAGTGAACACCTTATCCACATTGCCATAGCTGGTGACAAAGTCCACATGCTCCACAAAGGTGCGCAGATCGTGTTTGGTGCGCCAGACCAGGGCCCGATGGGCGTTGGGCACCAGGACCGCGCTTCCCGCGCCGCCGGGAAGCTTGACCTTGGGCTTTGCGTAAGGGCCGATACAGGAATTGTTCAGGTGGGCGGTCTGGTCGATCTGGACGCCGCCCAAAAAGGCGGTATCCAGTCTGCCTCGAGCCGCCAGGTCAAAAATATCGGCCAGGTCGAAGCGGCACCCGGTGCCCAGGAACAGGTTGTCCCCGTCGGTGGAGATCTCCAGTTTTTCCGGGTGCATCCGGTATCCACCGGTGATATTGACATAGTTCAGATTTTTTCCATAGCAGCGGTCGGCCAACTGAATGGCCACGTGGGGGATGGTGGAGGCCAGACCGTGAAACACGCTCTCCCCGGCCTGAAGTTCCCGGGCAATGGCGGTGACCATCAGGTCGGCGGTACGGGAAATATCCTTTTGACTCATGCCTGCTCCCTCCCTTCGAGTCCGGCTGCGGCCAGCGCGGCGCCGGGTTCCTTGGCGGCGAGAAAGGCCCGCAGCTCCTCCCGGTCCACATCGTAGCAGCCGCTGACGGCACAGGGTCTGGCTCCTCCGGGCAGATGGACCACCGCGGTAACGGCCACAGAGGGGATGTCGGCCCGGTGAGGGTCCTGGGTGAAGAAGCTTCCGGGGACGATCTCCTCGGCGGTGAGGACCAACTTTTTGGCGGCCCGGGCGATGATGGCGTCCTCGTATACGGGGCCGGAGATGCAGGCGTTGCCCTCCTCATCGGCCTTCTGTACATGGAGGAAGGCCACGTCGGGGGCGATGGCCTTGACGGCCACCAGTTCCTCCCCGGTATAGGGGCACGTCACTTTCTGAAAGCCTACAGCGTCTATAAGATCGGAGGCCAGCATTCCCCGAATGGGCAGAAAGGGCACCCCGAAAATGGCGGCCCGCCAGGCGGTGATGACGGAGTAGCAGGCGTTCTCGTTGGCCCGCACTGCGCCGGACTCCACTCCTTTCCGATACCAGCGGCACAGGCCGAACTCCCCCTCGTAGCCCACAAAGCCGGCGGTGACGGCGCTGACGCAGCCGGCGGCGCAGAGAAGGTCGGCCTCGTAGGCGATGGCGGTCTTGACCAGATGAAGCTCCTTCCGGCCCTGGCGGATCAGCTCCTTGACTGCCCCCATGGGGGAGCGGAACAGGGCGTTTCCGCCAAAGGCCACTGTGTCCCCGTCCCTGACCAGGGCCACGGCGGAAGACAGGTCCATGCATTTGGACATTTTGATCCCTCCTGATAGAAATGATGGTTGACGGTTTATTTGACCATTCCCGCCGCCAGCTGGACCGGGTCCCAGACGTAGTTGAAGGGGGGCGCGTAGCCCAGGTCGGCCAGGGCAAGCTGGGGGGCGGTGACTCCGGCCTCGATGGCCAGGGCGCACATGCCGATACGGCTGGCCGCTCCCTCCAGTCCGGCCAGCTGCGCCCCCAGAAGGGCCTTGGTCCCGGCGTGGAAGAAAAGCTTTACGGTGAGCTCGCAGCCGCCGGGATAGTAAGGCGGCCGGGTGTGGGCGGTGGTGGTGACCACCCGGAGGGGGATCCCCGCCTCCTGGGCCTCCCGCTCGTTGATGCCGGTGCGGGCTACCTCCAGATCGATCACCCGGCACATGGAGGTCCCCAGCGCGCCGGGGAGACGGCTGCCCTGTCCGCACAGGACCTCCCCCAGAATTTTACCCTGCTTGTTGGCGTTGGTGCCCAGGGGGAGATAGGCGGGCGTTCCCGTCACCTTGTTGGTGATGGTGGCGCAGTCCCCGGCGGCGTATATATGGGGAAGGCTGGAACGCATCTGATCATCCACTTTTACCGCGCCGTTGGGCAGCAGCTCCACCCCGGCGTCCCGCAGAAAGGCGGTGTTGGGCCGCACCCCCACAGAGAGGATGACCAGCTGGGCGGGATATTCCCCCTTGTCGGTGACCACGCCGCTTACCGCGGCTTCCCCCACAAGGGCCTTTACCGCCTCGCCGGTGTGCAGGACCACCCCGTGGCGGTCCAGGGCTTGAGAAATCAGAGGGGCAAAATCCTCGTCCATGACCATCATGGGCCGGGGAGCCATCTCGATCATAGTGACCCGCTTCTGGAGGCGGACAAAGGACTCGGCCAGCTCCAGGCCGATGTAGCCCGCCCCCACAATGACCACATCGGACACGCGCCTCTGCTCGGCCCAGGCACGGATGTCCTGGGCGTCGGTGATGGATTTGAGGGTAAAGACTCCCTCCTTATCCCGGCCTTCCAGGGGAGGCAGGATGGGGGAGGCTCCGGTGGCTACCACCAGTTCATCGTAGCTTTCGGTGACCAGCTCGTCCGTTTCCAGGTTCCGGGCGGTGACCGTTCTGGCGGCCGGGTCCACCGCCACGGCCTCGTGGTTCAGCCGCAGGTCCACGCCGCTTTTTAAAAAGGCCTCCGGCTTGCGGATGCGGATCTTGTCCGCGTCATCGTTGACGCCGCCGATGTAGTAGGGAAGACCGCAGGCTCCGTAGGAGGTCTCCCGGGTCCGTTCAAAGACGACGATCTGGGCCTGAGGCAGACCTCTGCGGAGCTTGGAGGCCGCGCTCATTCCCGCGGCGTCTCCGCCAAGTATCACGATTTTCATAGAAATTCCTCCAGGTTTCAGTGTGGCGTGCCGCCCCCAAAAATACGAAGCTACGCGGAGGTCGTCCGCGCAGCTCCGCATTATGGGCAGTCAGCAAAGAGAATAGAGAGGGGGATATCTTGCTTTAGTGGATGAACAGACTGGCGACCAGGATGAGGGCCAGACTGATAACGGACTCCAGGAAGCACACCAGAGTGTAGGTCTTAAAGCCGCCCTCGGTGGACAGGCCGGAGATCTTGGCGGTGATCCAGAAGGCGGAGTCGTTGACGTGGGCGCCGCACAGGGTGCCGGAGAAGCCCGCCATGGCGATGAGGACGGGGTTGGCGCCCAGAGTGCCCATGGAGGACACGATGCCAAGAGCGGTGATCATAGCCACGGTGCCGGAGCCCTGGGCTACCTTCAGCAGGGCGGCGATGAGCCACACGAAGAGGATGATGGGCATGTTGACACTGTGGAGAATGGCCTCCAGCACAGAGCCCACGCCGGCGGCGGTCAGGACCTGGCCCAGGCCGCCGCCCATTCCGGTGATGAGGAGCACGGTGCCGGCGGCGCCAACAGCCTTGCTGATGCTCTTTTCCACCTGCTCAGCGGTCATGCGGTGGTTCATCAAGCAGACGGCCATGGCGGCCACGGTGCCTGCCATCATGGCGAACTCTTTGGCGCCCAGCATTTGGACAAAGTCGGGGACCAGAGACGCGCCGTCGGCGTTTTTGCCCACGATGGCGCCCCAGACGGTGTTGATGAGAATGAGCACGATGGGAAGGGCGATGGGCAGCAGGGAGGCAAACATACCGGGCAGCTTGCTCTCGTCCCGCATCAGCTCCTCGGCGCGGGCGTTGGCCTCGGCCTCCAGAGCGGGGTCGTGCTCCTCGCAGCTCTCGGTCCAGAAGCCCTTGCGCTTAAGGAATACATTGTTGTAGATGAACATGGACAGCAGGAAGGTGGGAAGGCCGATGGCGATACCTGCTGCGATGGTCACTCCGATGGGTACGCCCATCAGCTCGCCGCCGGTCATGGGACCGGGGGTGGGGGGAATGAAGGTGTGGGCGATACCCAGACCGGCCACCAGACCGCCGACAAAGTGGGGAAGGATCTTCTGAGAGTTCTTCCGGGCCAGCGTCTTGGCCAGAGGGGTCAGAATCACGTAGCCCACATCATAGAACACGGGGATGGAGACGATAAAGCCGGTGCTGCCCATGGCATAGTCGGCCCGCTTCTCACCAAAGACCTTGAGAAGGCCGTTGGCGATGGTCTGCACAGCGCCTACATCGGCGACCAGCTGACCCAGCATAACGCCGAAGCCGACTGAGATACCGATCCCTTTTAATGTATTTCCGAAGCCTGTACTGATGGCTCCGACAGTGGCCGTCATGCCCACGTTGCTGGCAATGCCCATAAACAGAGCGCCGATGAACATGGCGATGGCGGCGTTGAGCTTAAATTTGAGGATCAGGACCAGAATGATCAGGATGGAGACTGCGAGCCATAGCAGGATGATAGAGTTTTCCATAGGTAAAGGTCCTCCTTTCAACATACCCAAAATCGTTTCTTTCTGATTGGGACATAGGGGGGCTTTTCTCTATTCTTTTGCACCCGGTATGGGAAGGAACAGGGGCCGGAAAAGGTCTTATTCCACCACAGCGCCGTAACTGGCGGAGCGCACTAGCTTGGAGTAACGGACCAGATAACCGTCGGTCACCTTGGGCGCGGGAGCCTTCCAGGCGGCCTTCCGCTTGGCCAGCTCCTCGTCGGAGAGCTTTACGTTCAAGGTGCGGTTGGGGATATCGATCTCAATGACATCGCCGTCCTGCAGCAGAGCGATCTCGCCGCCCTCGGCGGCCTCGGGGGACACATGGCCGATGGCGGCTCCCCGGGTGGCGCCGGAGAAGCGGCCGTCGGTGATAAGGGCCACCGTCTTGTCCAGGCCCGCGCCGCAGATGGCGGCGGTGGGGGTGAGCATTTCCCGCATACCGGGGCCGCCCTTGGGGCCTTCGTAGCGGACAATGACCACATCGCCGGGCAGGATCTTGCCGGTGAGGATGGCATTCACCGCATCCTCCTCCAGGTCAAAGCACTTGCAGGGGCCGGAGTGGGTGAGCATCTCGGGGGAGACGGCGGCCTGCTTGACCACGGCCCCCTCCTTGGCGATGTTGCCGTGAAGGATGGCAAGGCCGCCCTCGTGATAAAAGGCGTTCTCCATGGTGTGGATGACGCTGTCGTCCTTGATGGAGCTGCCCTCCACATTTTCCCACTGGGTCTTTCCAGTGACGGTGGGGACCTTCAGGTCCACAAAGTCCAGCTTGGCCGTCTCCTTGATAATGGCCTGCAGACCGCCGGCGCGGTACATGTCCTCCATGTACATATCCCCGCCGGGCCGCATCTGGATCAGCTTCTTGGACCGCTTGGACAGCTCATCAAAGTCCTCCAGGGTCAGATCCACCTTAGCTGCCTTGGCGATGGCCAGCAGGTGAAGGATGGTGTTAGAGGAGCCGCCGATGGCCATATCCACCGCCACGGCGTTGAGGAAGGCCTGCCGGGTCATGATGTCCCGGGGCTTGACGTCCTTTTGGAACAGCTCCACAATGGTCTCTCCGGTCCGGCGGGCCAGAGCCTTCCGCTTGGCCAGATAGGCGGGGATGGTGGAGTTCCAGGGCAGGGCCATGCCCAGGGCTTCGGCCATGCAGTTCATGGAGTTGGCGGTGCCCAGCAGTCCGCAGGCGCCGCAGCCGGGGGAGGCCTGATCCTCCATCTCGTCCAGGTCCTCCAGAGAGATGGCGCCGACCGAGACCTGGCCTGCGGCTTCGTAAAGCCGGGAGCCGTCGGTGCGGTCACAGCGGAATTTGCCGGCGTACATGGGGCCGCCGGCGATGAGGATACTGGGGATGTTGAGGCGGGCCGCGGCGATGAGCATACCGGGGGTGATCTTGTCGCAGTTGGTGACCATCACCAGGGCGTCGAGCTGGTGGCCCTCCGCCATGGCCTCGATGGAGTCGGCGATGATCTCCCGGCTGGCCAGGGGATAGCGCATACCGGCGTGGCCCATGGCGATGCCGTCGCACAGGGCGATGACGGGGAACTCCAGACCCACGCCGCCTGCGGCGGCGATACCCAGCTTGACCTCCTCCGCGATCTCGCGGAGATGAACATGGCCGGGGTTGACTTCGTTAAAGGAGTTGACTACGCCGATGAGCGGTTTCTTCAGGTCCTCGTTGGAAAGGCCTGTGGCCTTCAACAGGGAACGCTGGGTAGCACGGGTCACGCCGTCCTTTACCAGAGAGCTTCGCATGGATTCTCCTCCTCTATTTCTGGTTTATTATTTCTTGTCGCTGCCGTTTCTCGCATCCATGATCTGGTAGCAAATATCGATGATCTGATCTTCCTGACCGCCGATGACCTTCCGCTTGCCCAGTTCGGCAAAGATCTCCCGGGCGGGAATGCCGTAGCGCTCAGAGGCCTCCTTGGTGTGAAGGTAGAAGCTGGAATAGATGCCGTTATATCCCAGGGTCACCGACTCGTTGGTGATCTCCAGCGTGTGTTTGATGAGGGGGCGGACATACTGCTCGGCTACGTCCATCAGCGCGTACAGGTCGGCTCCTGTTTTGACGCCCATCTTGTCCAGTACAGCGGCGATGGCCTGGATATTGCCGTTGCCGCAGCCGGCGCCCTGACCTTCCAGAGTGCCGTCCAGGTAGGCCGCGCCGCACTCGGCGGCGGTGATGGCGTTGCCAACGCCCAGACCCAGGTTGTTATGGGTGTGGACGCCGATGGGGCAGTCCACCACGGCCTGGATGGCCTGGAGCCGGTCCCGGACCTGCTGGGGAGTCATGGCTCCGGAGGAGTCGGCCATGTAGATGACGTCCGCACCATATTCCCGGGCCAGCTTGGCCTGCTGGGCCAGGACCTCGGGAGTGGTCATATGGCTCATCATGAAAAAGCAGATGGTCTCCAGGCCAAGCTGCTTGGCCAGCATGATGTGCTGCTCCCCGGCGGTGACCTCGGTGCAGTGGACGGCCACACGGACCATATCCAGGCCTTCATCCACAGCCATACGAAGGTCGTCCATAGTGCCCAGGCCGGGGACCAGCAGGGTGGCCAGCTTGGTGTTTTTCAGCTGCTTGCGCGCGGTGGAGAGCATGGTCTTATCGGTCTCCTTGGCGAAGCCATACTCCAGGATGGAGCCACCGATGCCGCCGCCGTGGCCTACCTCGGCGGCGTAGACGCCGCCCTTCTCCAGCCCGGCGCAGATGTCGCTGATATTCTGGGCGCTGTACTGGTGAGAGACCGCGTGGCTGCCGTCCCGCAGGGTGGTGTCGATCAGACGGATGGAAGATTGCAGCTTGCTCATCTTAAAACTCTCCTTTCAGCATGGCTTCCGCATAGAGCTCGCCGACCTTGACGGCCGAGGAGGTCTCCATATCCAGATTCCCGGCGTAGGCGGGCAGGAAATCGCCCTGGCCCTGGATGGTGACGGTGGTGGTGAGAATACCTCCGTCATAGACGGGGCGAAGGACCAGTTCATAGCCGGGTACATAGGTCTTGATCTTCTCCACCATCTCGTAGACCTCCTTGCGGATAGCCTCCAGATCCACATGGTCCGGATCCTTGGGGATACAGTAGATGGTGTTGCGCATGGGAGGCTCGGGCAGAGCGGGGGTAAAGACGGTAAGGACCTTGGAGGTCTCCGCGCCGCCGATATCCCGAAGGGCCTTGGAGGTGGTGCGGGTATATTCATCGATGTTCCGGCGGGTGCCGATACCGGCGCTGTCGCTGGCTACGGCGGTGACCACCTCGGCGTACTGGATACCCATGGCGTTATGTATGGCCCACACGATGGGGGTGGTGGCCTGGCCGCCGCAGGTGATAAGGTTTACGTTGCGCAGTTTCTTGTCGATGCAGTCCTGCATGTTGACCATGGGCGTTACCATCTCGCCCACTGCGGCAGGAGTCAGGTCGATGGCCACCTTGCCCAGCTTGTCCAGAACGGGGGCGGCGGTTTCGATGTGGGCGCGGGCGGTGGTGGCGTCAAAGACGATATCAGCCATCTCCGGGTGCTTCTCCAGGTAATGGACTCCCTCCAGAGAGGTGGTAAAGCCCAGATTGGCAGCTCGCTTGATCCCCTCGGAATCGATGACGCCCATCATGACGGACATCTCCAGTACCGGGCTGCGCATGATCTTGTACATCAGGTCGGTGCCGATGTTACCAGGTCCCAGAATACCTACTTTGACTTTTTTCTGTTCCATGTGCCCATTCCTCCTTTTCCGATAAATGGAAATTGATTCTGCTAATTTTGAAAAAGAGATTTCCTCTCGGCATAAAATAGTTGCACTGCTTTGGTAAATGTGTATCTAATACCATTTTATACCAGGGAGATTTTGTGGTATTTGCCATGAATATACCCTACCATTCCCACGGTGGAAATGCAATACCTTTTCTAAATTTTGAACAAAGTTTCCGGATATCAGAAAAATGACCTTTACTTTTTGAAGAGGATACGCTACAATCACGATATCGGACCCAAACAAATGAAATGGAGGAGACGACTATGGAGAAAGAACTGATCCAAAAGCTGGCGGATGAACTGCTGACCGCCGAGGATACCGCCACTCCCATCCCCCCTCTGACAGACCGCTACCCGGATATCACCGTTCCTGACGCCTATGCCATCCAGAAGGCGGTCATTGACAGAAAGACCGCCCGGGGCGAGGTGGTGATCGGGAAAAAGATCGGACTGACCAGCAAGGGGATCCGGGACCAGGTGGGCGTGCAGGAACCGGACTACGGCGTTATGACCAGCGCCGGCGTGGTGCTGGACGGGGAGCGTATCGATGTAAGCCGGATGATCTGCCCCCGGATCGAGGCGGAGATCGTTTTCGTGCTGAAAAAGGATCTGGACAAAGAGTATATTACCGCCTGGGATGTGATCGACGCGACTGTGGGAGTCATGCCGGCTCTGGAGATCGTGGATAGCCGTATTCAGGACTGGCGGATCAAGATCCAGGATACAGTGGCGGACGGGGCCTCCTATGCCCGCGTGGTCACCGGCGGCAATCGGCTGGTACCCATCAATGATCTGGACCTCTCCATGGTGCCTATGGCCTCCTTCCGGAACGGAGAACTGATGTTTACCGGCTGCGGCGCGGCGGTGATGGCCAGCAACCCGGTAAATTCCGTGGTGTGGCTTGCCAATAAGATGAAGCAATACGGCACCCCGCTCCGGGCGGGAGAGTTGATCCTCTCCGGAGCCTTTACGCCGGTGTTTGATTTCCGCCCCGGCGACCACGTGTTTGTCCGCTTTGGACCTTTGGGGGATGTGTCTCTCAGCGCCCAAGGCTAACTGATAACTGCGTTCCCCTCTCTTTTTCTGCATAAAGCGGCGGGGGGGGGGGGGAGATGGGTGGGGGCGCCCCGCCGGGGTGGGTTTAGGCAGCGGTTTGAAAAACAAACAGCGGGGGGGGGGGGTGGGTG